>JANLWZ010000246.1:0-40272 GCA_031364865.1 Elusimicrobiota bacterium | reverse complement strand
TCAACGGCGTGGTGCGGGAGGATAACGATTTGGCGAGACATTTCGAGGGGCTCCTTGTAGATTAGGGCTTATGGCCCTGCCTATATAAAGCTATTTGGCATAGCCTAGCGGGTCGTAAGAGATTGTCCTTTAGTTAGCATGGCTTGCCCAAGCCCAGTTGGCGCCTTCCCTGAAGGCTGTGCCGTAGGCTGCTGTTGTGTCTGTTCCAGGAAGGTCGATTGATAGGCCATCAGATTGGGCTGTTGAATGGACTCATCGACCGAGATGCCGAGTGCCATTTCTAGGGATTGGCGCTTATTGTATGGCAATTTCGGCTTCTTCTCGCCCAAGTACTGAAGGACGCCTTGGCGCGTCTTCTCATAGAAATTTGGATAGAGTACGCTGACCGTCTCGACCGTCTCAGGCGCAACGGTTCCCGTTTGTATTTCCTTCAGGAGACGCATCGGGTCAACTGCGGCAGCATAGTGGCGCGACCACTTCGCGATTTCCGAATCAGCGAAGCGTGGGCCAGGACGCGAGAGCCCTAGAACCGGAGGATTTGCCGTATCGGCAGGGAGCTTCGAGGCCAAGTAGTAGACGGTATTGATTGATTGATCGAGCGAGGCTTGCGCGACCTTTGGCGCTACCTCGTAGAGTGGGCCGATCTTCATTTCGGCAAGTTCCGTCAGTTTCGGCGCATTCTCGGCAAGTTCTGCAACATGGCCCATGAGTGCATCGGCCTCTTCGTTGTCCCGAAAGAGAGGAGCAACGGCAGTTCCGGCCTTCGCGGTCACAGGAGCCGAGAGGCTTCCGAAGGTCTTGGCCATCTCGCCCACCCACGTATCGTTGAGACGTGCGGCTTGCTTCTCAGCCATGGCGAGAATTTTGATGCTCTGCTGTGGGCCTGGAACAATTTTGTTGATGGGGATGCCGACACGTCCGAAGACCATAGCGATGGGGGCGAGTGGGCTCTTCATCTCGTCGACTTTTCGGATGAGCGAGAGCTTCTCTAGCTCGTCGCCAAACTTTTTTATGCCGTCTTTCCGCATGGCGATATTGTCGAGCTGATCGGAGCCAAAATGCATGAGCTGCTCACGCATCTTATTAGAGGTTCCCAAATATCGGTTCCAAATCTCCATCAGAGGCTTACTTTTTACAGGGTCCTTCTGGTCGAGCATGGAAAGAAACTTCTTTGTCGAGAATTGACCGCGTGTGGTGAAGGCGCGATTAAAGTCGGTCTGCGCGCTTGCAAACTCGGAGAAGGAGGAATTGAGCTTTTGCTGCGTCGTTCCGGCCTTGCCCCACACGTTCGCATTTTCTAGCGAGTCAGCAATTCTTCTATAAAGCTCGTTCAGGGGTTCCGCAGCGCGCATCTGTTCGGGAGTGGCAGCACTGCCTTTCGGAAAGCTTGTGTGTTTGGAGATTTCTTGCTTTGCTTCATTGATCGCGCGAAAGACTTCTCCATTATTTTTCGCATTTGCCGTCCGCTTAGAGAGAACTTCGAAGGTCTCTTGGAGGGCTGAAGCGGGAGCACGACCATAAAGAGCCGGACGCGCCTGAAGGCCTTCAAGTGTCTTTAGGATTTCTGCCTGTACGGGAGCAACACCAAGCTCGTCGATCTGTGCGCGTGGAATATTGGCCACGAACGTATCGACATTAGCCAACTTCGTTCCCTCAAAAAGTTCCTTGCCGATGCGACCAAGCTCAGCATTTGTCTCGCCGATATTGACGAGCGAAGAGCGCAGGTTGTTTCGTGCATCCTTCGTGGCATAGTCAGTCAGGATTGTGCGCTTAGCGGCAGCTTCCGGCGAAAGCCGGTGAAGGTCTTTGATGAGCTGAGCATTGTCGCGGTCAAAAAGGCCTTCGACTGCGGGAAGCGCCTTCTCGATACCAAATTTTGCCGTCTTCTTGAGCGCAGCTCCAGCGATGGGGAGAAGGGCTCCGAGACCGCCTCCGATCAGAAGGTTTTCGGCGACGTGTTCGGGCTGGCCGAGAGCGGCCTCTGAGATGCTCGTTCCGGCACCATAGGCCGCGCCCTCAAGCGCAGCTTCCGCCACTTTTCCGCCAAGTCCTTTCCCAGCGAGTTTGGCTCCCAGGCTCTTTGCAGTCGCTCCGACTCCCCTCGTGAGCGCAGTCGAACCTTTTGCGAGCTGAGCAATGCCACTTGTACCGCCAGAAAGAAGCATCGGGATCACAATGCCGCCAACCTCGCCGGTCGTACTGGCAATTGGATTTAGCTCTTTGATGGCGCGAACTTCCTCGGCGTATCCGAGAGCGTTTGCAGCTATGTCAGTCGTGCCGAGGGAAAGACTGCGTGCTGCTCCCAAGACGGAAGCTGTGATTGGAGCGTCTCCGAATTTTTCTTGGAGTTCGAGGCTCTTTTGCTCTTCTGGGCTCTGGATGCGTCCACCGAGACCGAGAAGTTCGGCAGCCGTTGGCGCGTCAACTTCATAGACGGAACCATCGGAAGGATTGGAGACACGAACTAATGCGCTCTTATCCAGTTCGTGCGTTCCTTGCATGACCGCAGAATTTGGATCTGCGACTTCTTCAGCAACGCCTGTTTCTTTATTGAAAAGCACCATAGAGTAGCTTTGCTTTACTTTACTTTTTTGCCGGTTTTCTTTGCTATCTCGTCGAATTTTGCAGAGCGCTTAACTTCCGAGAGATCCAAATCAGCGAAGTCTTCGATGCCACGATATCCGGCCATCTGCGCCTCAGCATTAAGTCGCTCAACCTGCGGACCAATTTGCTTCGAGAGTCGCTCTTTGTCCGCCTTCAGATATTGACGAAGATCCTTTACAAAGGCGCTGGAAGTTCCTTTGCCAAGCTCGATTTTGATGGCGTCCGAGACGTTCTGCACTCCAGGTTGAGCGGCCTTCAGAATCTCCACCAAATTCGGGCCGAAGGAGCCCTGCTTCAGGTAAGTCGCAACAAAATCTACGGTTGCAATTTCCGGGCGACCAGCAATTATGCTCGACTCAAGCTTCTGTAGAGTGTTCTTCGCTGAGCGATAGGACGTAATGTCCTGATTGTCGTTTAGATTTTTCTGAATCTGATGCGAGGCCTCTAGCTGCGTCTTCGGATCGAGTTTGGAAGTAGCCGCTTCTCGCGTCGTCACTTGCTGTGCTTTAGGAGCAAGCTTTGCCTTCCATTCCGCAGCCTGCTGCTGGAGTCCGGCAAGTGTTCTCTTAGCATTCGCCGCAATTATTGGATTTTGGCTCTTAGCAACCGCATTCTGAAGACGGTTCTCGAAGGCGGAGAGCTGCGTCAAGCGGACGGAGGCTTCCGCCTGCTGCGCATCGTTGTAGAAGGCCATTTCCTTCGCGTAGAGATTGTCTTCGAGATTGACGAGGTCCTTTTTCTTCGCAAGTTCGCTTTTCTGTGCGTCGATGTCACGGTCGATGGCGCTATTGACGATGCGAAGGGCTGCATTCTCTCCACCAGTAAGAGCGGAAGCATAGGCGCCTGCTGCAATTGCTAAGCCTGCGGCAAGCGTGTCCCAATTTCCACGATCCTTGAAGAAGCGCTGTGGATCGACCTTCTGCTCCTGGAGGTCTTGAATGCGCGTGCGGACACGCCCTTCATTCTCTTCCTTTTTCTTGCTGTACTCGGCCATCAAGTCCTGCTGGCGCTTCATGGACTGTGCGAGTTCCTGCTCACGAACTTCGCGCTGCACGACTTCCGCCCCGGCCTGCTTCATTGCGGCTTCGGCCCCAGCTTGTGCGGCATTCTGCTGTGCCCTCAGCGAGTCCTCATATTCTTTGATGAGCGCCGGAGGAACGAGCTGCGCTTCTTCCGTGATCTGAACTTTTTCCTTCATGGGCGATTGCGCCTGCGGAGCTTGGACCGGGACGGGAGTAAGAGCGGAGGTCGGAGCCTCTGCCTCCTGCGGAGCACTCGGTGCGGGAATAGAAGTGCGAGCCGCCTGCACAACGTCAACCGGCTTTGGAGCGATGGGCGTTTCTGTGACGACAGGCTCAACAGCTCCAGGAAGACTGCGAGAAATAGTACTATGGAGCGGACTCTCTTTTGAGACGGCGACCATTTCGCTACCGCTGCGAACAAAAAGCTCGCCAGAGTCGGAGTCCTGGAAGACGGTCTTTTCGCCGCCGGGAGTAGTTGTGCTAGGAAGTTTTGCGACTGGTTTTAGTGCCATAGTCTTATTTGCCTCCGAGGAACTTGAGGCCACTCGTGAGCGCGGAGCCCACGTTTATATTGGAAGCGTTTCCTACCATATTTGCTGTTCGAATTCCGTCGGCAGCCACTGAGGTTCCGCTAGGCTTCGACTGTGAGCTGAGGAAGCCGCCTAAGGAACTGGCAGCGCCGAGAGCGGCTCCGAAGTCCTGACGGGCTCTTTTCTGTTCTTCCTCGTCGACATTGCGGAGAGCGCCTTCGAGATTCTGATTCGCGGCTGCTTGCGCCAGCTCACGCTGAGCCAAGACGCCTTCGAGTCCGATTGCGCCCTGCGTTCGTGCAGCCTGTTCTTGGGTAAAGCCCTGTCCCAATTGTACATCACCAGAGCGCCCTTGTGCAAGCAAATCTCCGAGGGCTGCGCGGGCTGTGAAAATTTCCTGAAGCTTTGCGAGCTGTCCTTGCTGTGCAAGCGCCTGATTCTGCTGCGCAATCGAGCCCAGCGTCTGCCGCTGCTGAAGGCCGACGTTCCCACCGCGCTGCGAGCTTTGAAGCGCAAGCGCCTGCGCCATCGCATTTTCCTGCGCCATCTTCGTCTGCTGATCGGCGATGGAAGGGCCTTGGCCGCCTGCCGCCTGTGCGAGCTGTTCGGCGAGACTGAGCTGCTGACCGCGAAATTGCTGTGAGCCTTCAAGCGCTGCGACAGCTCTTCCGGGCTGCTGCTGTTGCGCAAGAAGCGTGCCAAGTCGGCCCTGTGCGGCTTCTAGTCCAGGCTGTCTGTATAGTTCTTGGACAACCTCCGGGTCATCTCCACCGCTGAATAGGCCGCCAATTCCGCCAATCAGACCGCCGACCACTCCGCCGATGGCTGTTCCGATGCCTGGAATTACAGAGCCGAGGGCTGCCCCAGTTGAGGCGCCTCCTGCGAGACCTGAAGCTGCTCCGCCAATGTTTGCCATAAAGGTTCCCTTACTCCTTAGATCCTGCGCTCTTAGATTGAGAGGCTTTGAAGGAGCCTGTCTTCGCTCCTACCTCAAGAGACAATGCCGAAAGATTCATGCTTTCGCCAAAAGTTCCAGATACTTGGATGTCCATAATTTCGAATCGTATGCTCTCACATTTTTGAGTAGCGAGATGGATGCGAGCCTGGTAGACCGAATCGAGTGCCACTTGAGAGGTTGATGAGCCATTACCCATTAGATATTCGGCACCATAGGGTGAGGAACTTCCGTAGGTTGCCTGATTCAGGGCAGTGGCCGGGTCAAAGTGGACTATTTCAGTCCAACTAGGCTCGAAGTTCTTACCGACTCGGATGCGAAGCTTGTGTGGGCTCTTATATTCGCCGAGAAGGAGGAGGCGCCAAACGCGTTGGAAGCCCTCAACCGATGCGAGGCTTATCCAACCCATTTCGACTGTCATGGGATAGAATTGGCCTGCATCAGTGAAAGAAGACCGATCCTCTAGGCGGACGGTTCCGTCTGCCTCAGCGAAGGCGAAGACGCCCAGCCAAATGGCCGAGTCAATCGCGGCATAGTTTGTAAAGGAGGACCATTGTTGGAAAAGGTCATTGTAAATGGCCGCATCTCCATCCGCGTGAAGGAAGCGGATTTCTTCGGCTTCGGGCATGACAATTCCGCTGGAGATTGTGAGCCCATCCATATCCTTTACGGGAATTCCGATTGGGACCTCATTTAGACCACGATCCAAGAGGCGAAGGCCCTTCGTGCTCTTGTAGAAAAGACCTTGCTTTGCGGACGTGATGCTCGCTGCGTATGGGCAGCCCGTACTGGTCGCAATTCTTTCGGGGACGGAAAAGGCGCCGCCGACACCTGTCGCATTTGGGCCATCGCCGAAAGTCACATAGGCCGAATAGTTTTTGAAGAGGATCAATTTGTCGTCAAGGACACCGAGGCCCAACGTGTCTGCTGCCGAATTGTCGGGCGTCAGGATTAAGAGCGGGCTGAAGCCTGCGCCGACGCCTGCTGAAGATTCCTTCGAGAAGAAAATTTCGCGCGAGCCGTCCGTCGTGTTGAGGAAGAGCCGGTTCTTGAAGACGGTCGCTGCCGAACAGGGCGGCGTTGGCAAATTTTCCAATTCACCGCCTGCGGTATAGAGAATTTCTTGGCTCGTGATGGCAGTATCAGCCAGCACATCTACGAAAGTGATTGAGTCGACCGTTGGGTCGGAGAGGAAGAGCCCATTATTGCCGCCTGCAACAGTGCGCGAAGAGACTCGGTAGGGAATTGTGCCTCCCGCTGTAGTTCTGTAAACGGCAATGATGGGTGCAGTTCTAGTCCCCTGTCTTGCTGTAATGCGCAGCGTTGGGATCGTAAGAGTGACAGTGCTATTTGCGCCGCCAACAACGACCGTGAGTGGGATGGACGGAGCGCTTCTATGGAGCTGTCCTTTCGCATCGACCCACTCGTACATTGCGTAGTAGAGATAGGTTCCGATACCAATTGAGCCTGCTCCGGCAACAATGGCCGAAACTCCCTCGGGATAGATATGATACCCGGCCTCTACGAAGCCATCGCCGTCATAGGCCTGTAGGAAGGCGCCAGGTAGGTAGAGGCTTCCGGCGAATTCGCTCGTTTTGGGAAAGACTTCGAGTGTGAAGTCGTGTGAGAAACGGGAGACGCCTGTTCGCGTGAAGGTCGTGTTATTTTCGGTAATGACCTGCGTCTTAATTTCGGCAACGTGTAGGAATTGGCCGTTTGGTCCAAAAAATATCTCCGGCAAGTGAGAAGCGCGGGAAGAAAGACCGCCTGCGGTGCCAGAGGCAGAGCGGGAATGGATAAGGCCGTCCGAATCCGTTACAAAATAAGTAGACTGTAGAGTAGAATCATGTACGACAGCAAGGTGAACGCCAGAAGGATTGACGAAGGGCTTCGAGGCCATTCCCACCGAACGAAGGACGGTGAGGGGGGCCGTAGTGATGCCGAGGGCCGTGACCGTAGCCGTCTTAACGAGAGCATTAGAAGGAGAGGCAGCAGAAACTTCATAGAAAAGCCGTGTTGTCGAGCCTGAGACCAGAATGCCGCTTATGTTGCGCGTGGTGGGAGAAAGTGTGGCGTCTACAGAGACCGGGGCGTATTGGCTTCCAAAGTCCACCGCGCGAATGCCTCGTACATGCGTTCCAGTGGCCGCGTCAAACCAACCGACGTGAATTACGCCGTTCAACAAGTCTACCCATGCACCTAAGCAGCCGGTGACGGGGGTAGGAAATGAGGTTGCAGTGGGAAATCCGGTCACAGGGGAACCGACAATTCCGTCTTGATTCACGTAACAGACTCGGATTTCGTTGGTAACTGTGTGCCAAACAAGAATGATTGCGTTATTGAAGACGCAAACATCGAAGAAGCCCGTCACGTTCAGATCACCCGTCAGGCTTTGCTCTGGGAGGAACATCGTACCAGACGTTGTTGAATACCTGCGGAGACGGATTGTGCTGCCGGAGGCATAGAAGGCGAAAGCGAAGTTACCTACAGAGACGACCTTCGGACGCATGGCTGGTGCGGCTGCGATTTGAGAGTCGGGCACCTTGATGGCGTTTGAGATGGCGTCATAGGCGGTCGCGAAGACGCCCCCGCGCGTATCTTCCCAAGCGGAGACGATTGTCCCCCGAACGATATTGGCATCTGGAGAGGTCTGCTGCTCAGTATTGCGAATGACTTCCTCTACGGAGGTCACAATTAGTGGAACTATGCCTTTATCGACCCACTCGTCAGATTCGGGCGCATACGTGTAGACACGGTCTTCGGTCAGGAGCAGTAGCTCGTCTTGAAACGATTCTAGCTTCTTCGCGGAGCTTATTTCTCCGCCTCCTAGAATACTTTTGGAAAGAGAGCGCGTGCCGAAGCGCTTCGAGTAGCGATTTGCCTTCGTGAAGACGGCGTTCGTCAGGCGTGTGGGCGTGCCAGGCTCGACGGTCTTCGGGTCAACGATGTCTTGGCGACCCTTGTTGAGCAGAATCGGAATATTTTGCTTTTTAAGTGCCATGGTTTTCTAGGCGGGCTTCTTTCCGATAAAAGTGAAGACGTGTGCTACGGGTGTAGCGGTCCAAACGACTCCGCCGCCGTTTGGCGTGTTTGCCGTCGTTATAGTACAGCCTGCAGTAGTAAGGCCCGTGACCTTGTATGTCCAGGTAGTGTTTGTGGCAGAGTCAATAGTGATTGCGATGGAAGGCGGTTGCAAGAAAGGTGTCGTAAAAGTATAGTTATAGACGCCTGCCCCACCCAAGGCACAAGTCACTCCTCCAGTGCTGTTCGAGATGACAGCAGCCCCATTGTTTGAGCCGTTCAGGATACAAAGCGAAACAATCGAACTACCACCAGAGACCGCGAGTGGGAAGACGCGGTTTGTGACAAGGTTAACTAGAGATAGGGTATCTTGTCCATAAGTATCTCCGTGGGCAAGGGCTACTGGGCTAAAGATGCCGGTAGAACGGAAGCCTATTCCCACATTGATGGCGTTGCTTCTTACGGTTAGAAGACGTCCCGCTGCACCAGAGATTTCGTAGTTTGCGAACCAACTACCATCAAAGAGGCTCGCCCAACGGTCTCCGACGAAATAATTTGCGGAATTTCCTACCACAATGTTAGTGTTCGTGGTTGCAATATTTCCACCGCCACTCGCAACCTGGATACCGCCCGCGTTAACGAGAATGCCGCCAGCATCTACGTTAATGCCACCGACGTTGACATCGAGCCCTCCGCCGTTGATTGTGACGGCGCCTGCCGAAGTCAGCGCACCAACCGAAACCGTGCCGGAAAGCGTGATGCCGGAGACAAGCATACTGCCGTCTAACGAGGCTGCGCTAAGAACTCCTGTGGGGGAGATGCGAATCGGTTGCGTGGTCAGCGGGAGCGAGGGGAGCATCGTGATGGAGTAGCTCGATGCTAGGGCTGCCGGGCTCTGAAGGGTGATGCCCTGCGCGCCAAAAATGTTTTCGCGGATCGTTAGCGGACCGTGATCGACGCTTGCAGTGATGCCCGCGTTCTGTGTGAAGACAAAGGTCTTGATGAAATCGTAATACGTGACGGCAGCCGTTGTGGCTCCCATGCCAGAGATACCACCGACACCAGAGACGTTGACACTGCCGCCTGCCGTAATTTGAACTGGAGTCCCCGCTCCATCATTAAAATACAGCTCGTTTCCGACCGCATAAAGAGCGCGCTGTTCTGTGCCCGGAAGAGAGGCGCCCTGCGAAATATATTTGGTGGAGAACAGATTTGAGGCGACCTGCGACTGAAAGCTCAGTTCCGAATTGATGTTCAGGCCTGGAGGAGAAATCTGAAGGCCTTTGCCAGAAGAGTGGTCGTGGGCGTCGATGAGGAGGAGCGAGTCCTCGATGTTCTGCGCCCAAAGCGGTCCTAGCGTGACCAGCGGCGTTGATTCAAGAAGCCCCATGTTCGGTGTGAGTGGCATAGAGAAACTGCTCCGTGTCTAAAAAACGTAAAGTGAAACTGTAGTGCTCACACTACAAAGAAGCGTTAATGTTAGTCCTGGCGTCGTGTCGACTTGTCGCCAGATGTTTGTATTTGCCAAGTTGTCGACCACGATGAAGCCTCGGAAGCTACGTTGCAACTGGTGCGAAACCACGTTTGGCTGTCCGGCGATAAGCGGTACGCCTTGCAGGAGTACTCCGTCAAGAAGCGGACAGAGAATGACTCCACGGACCGTGCTCTCGATGTTGCCTTGCACGTCGGTTAGCTGCTGATCCTCGGTGTAAATCTTTTTGAAGGGTGTGATGGGCACGCCTAAAACCTCTGGAAGGGGCCGAAGGGGTTGACGGAAACATCCGTCGCCCGCTCAGGAGACCCGGCATCGCGATTTGCAGCAGTGTCTTCGATCCGCTGGCGCATGGCGGCCTTCTGGGCCATCAGTACGCGTGGGTCGCTCTCTTCTTTTGCAAGCATTTTGATGGCCGTATCAAGAATGATGTACTCTTCCCAACCATTCACGCCGTCAATCTCGTCCGTTCCCGCGACAAGCTTCTCAAAAATCGGCACGTACCAGAGCCGCACGTTCATGGGGCTTCCGGTATTGCCCAGAAATTGGATTTTATTGCCTCGAAGGCGGTACATGACCGTTGTTTGTTCGGCCTGTGGATAGATGAGCGGGTTCTGAAGGCGATTGCGCTCTTGGAAGGTGAAGGGCATGGCGGTCGCCCACGTTCCATCACTAACCTGTACGTCTACGCCGCGCAGCTTATAGAAATCGGCAGGTACGTCAATTACGTAATCAGGACCAACGGCAGGAAGTTCCACATCTGTCAGGTAATAGTCCTCAAACTTTGTGGTTAAGAGATCGTAGAGTTCCTGCGCGCCTGAATTGATGTAAGCATCAAGCTCGGCCTCAGAAATAAAGCCGCTCTGCTCCATGTCCGCTCGTGCGCGGGATTGGTCGCGGAGAAACTGCAATGTTACGGAAGAGGCCATTTGCCTTACTTCTCCTTACGTCGAAGTTCTAGGCCCTTCATTTCGAGATAGCTGTCGAGCGAGGAGCGGAAAAGCGTGTGGTCGCCATTTTGGATGGCGCTCATCATTTCTTCGGCAGCCGATTGCTCGCCCATCTCGAAGGGGTCCATTCCTTCGGGTTCCTGTGTCGGAGTATGCCCAATGCCCTGCGGCTCACTTGGTGCTTCATATTTTTCTGCGATGGCTTTTGCCATTTCTGCTGGTGCTTTGCCTAAGAGCATTGGGCTTCTCCTACTAAATTCTATTGCCTTAAGGCTATAACCTGAAAGTCGGGCTATAGCTTTAAGGCTATAACCTTACTTTACGGTCGAATTGCGGACGGTCATCTCGATGGAAACGGCAGCCGTGAGATCAGTTTCCGCGCCTGCACCGTCGATGCAGCGAAAGTCTACTGTGCTGCTCGTATGGTCGCCGCACTGGAGCCAGCGAGCCTGGGGAGCAGACGAGTGGATCGTCAGCTTCACGCTGAGAAGACCATTAAACTTGTCGGTTGTTGCCCGGTACTGTCCGGTTCCGAGACGAGTAATCGTCACGCCGAGTCCGTCTACCATAACCGGCGCCGAAACGCCCGAGAGGGTAGCGCGAGCGCTAATAACTTTTACTTCTCGATTGAGAGCCTGTACTGTCTTAAAATCGCGATTGGCCATAAAAAATTACTTCTTTCATCAGACTTATAGGCACGCTGTGCCAAGTCTCTAATGTTTTTAAAAAGCGGGGGAGGAAACAATTCCCTCCCCCACCATAGATACTAGCGGAGCTTCACGACACCGTTGAATCCGGGCGCGTTGCACGATACCTGCGCATAGTAATAGATGCGGATATCGAGCGAATCGCTCGTCGGATTACGGAGCATGTCCAAGCCATCCGTGTTGAAGAGGCTCGGCGCTTTTCCAAGCGAAGCCAATTCCCACGTATTGAGCTGGAGCATGTACGCGAACCCACTTGGGCAGTTCTGGTCGGCCACAACTTTGATGTCGCCTTTCGGTCCGGCGATCTTAATCACCTTGAAGCCGATTTGCGGCATGTTGTAAGCTTCCATGGTGTCATAGATCACCTTGGAGCCCAACGCCTTTTCCAGATTCGCGTAGTCCTGATAGTTCATGATGCACACGTCAGGCCGTCCACCTTCACGAGCAATCAAGCTCGCGAGATCGATCAGAGCCTCTTCGACGGGCTTCGCTGAACCATCCTGCCAAATGCCGCCCAAACGGGTCGCATCAGCAGTACGGTCTACTCCGAAGAACGGGGTAGCAGACGGACCGCCATAAGGCAGCCAAGCCTGAAGACCCTTCACCTTCGAGTCGTAATCGCCCTGCGCGAAGATGTAGTCGTTGAAGCCAATCGTCGGGATACCCGTCGTCAGCGCAACGCTCATCGTCACGACACCGGTGATGCGGTTAACCGCAACCACGGTCAACGATCCGGCCTTCACCGCACCACCACCATCAGCAACGGACGCCACGAGGACCTGGCCAACTTCGAAGTTGGTCACGTCATCAGCGTTCGTGAGCTGGAGGTTCGTGGAGGCGAGGACCGTCGTCGGGTCGAGGCGACCAATCGAGCCAGAGCCACTGCGGAACATGGAGATGGCGAGCGAGCGGACGATGCTATGCATCGCGCCGTCGATTTCCACCTGAGCAGCGCGGAGAAACGCGCCCATGTCGCTCTCGGATGCTTTGAGCACTTCGTTCGAGATCTGCGCGAGGGAGTAATCCCGGTCGCGAGTCAAGAGGAAGGCCTTCAGCTTCGAGTTAGCCGAGGAGACCTGTGACTGCGCGTTGGAGAACGACGCAGAACGGGCCTGGGGATTGCCATAGATCAACGGAACTTTGTAGTTCTCGCCTGAGAAACGCTCCATCTTCGGCATGATTGCCAAAAGGGCGTTGTCTTTATAGACGAGGTCGTTGATCTTTCTATCCGTGTACAGCGTTTTCAGCGCTGCACTAAAGGATGTGAGATCTAGAGCCATTTGTTTTTAATCCTTGTTAGGAAAGCAATTTTGACTTGGAACCATTCCAGTCAAGGTTATTGCTTTGCCGTCTTTAACATGCGGACCGCAGCTTCAAACTCTGATTGTTCCGTGTGTGACGTAGCGCGGGCAATCGTAGCTTTTACACCGAGATCGTTTGTTAGGGTCGGGGTTTCTGTCTTCGCCGCCGGTTCACCCACCTGCGTTTCTTGGGACGGCTTTTTAGCAAGCCGCTGCTGCACCTTTTTGTAAGATGCTATCTTGTCTACTTCAGCTTCTAAGTGTGCCTCAACCAGCTTCGTTGCTTCCTCGATTGGTACCAGTTTTCCAGTCTTCGCGTAAATCGCGTCGATGGTCGAGTAAACCAGTTCATGGGACTGGCTTTCAGAAACGAGGCCGAACGTCTCGGCATTCTCAGAAACAAATTTTTTGATGTCTTGCTTGAAGGAGGCAATGGCCGTCTCTTCTCGCTGACGCTGAGCATTGGCTTCGCGCTGCTGCTGCTCTTTTTTCCAATTCTCCATCTCCTCTTCGACCTTCGCGAGCTTCCGCTCGTTGTCCGGCTTGCCCTGCTTCAGCAGGTAGTCCGTGATCTGGTCGTAAGAGAGGCCCATTTCCTTCAGGGCTTCGAGCGGGTTCTCTGAGGCCTTGCGCTTGGCGCTTTCGCGGATTTCCGCTTCTTTGGTCTCAAGCTCTTTCTCTCTCCGCTGAATGTCGCGCTCTTTGCGTGTGAGTGCTGCGAATTTGGGTGCTAGCGGGTCGGCTTTTGGCGCCTCGATTATTGGCGCAGCCGTCTCTTGTGGCTTCTGCCCATCCGCCGGAGGCGTTGGAGTCCCTGTAGCGGGCATTCCCGCGACAGCGGTTGTTGGGTTTTGCTGAACCTGGGTTGTTCCAAGGGCTGCGCTGGCGCTATCCGACATCTGATGGACCTCCTGTAGGCATTGCTGGCATGGCAGGCGCTCCGACCGGAGTCGGTGGAGTTGCCTTATTGATGAGCGCCACGGTTGCATCAACGTAGCGGCGGAGAAGCTCAAGCTTATCCTCGTCCACCTTGTTGCTCTTGGCGTCTAAGTAGAACATTTGAGAAAGCATTTTGGTCGTCAAGAGATCCATGTAGGGTTCGGGCGCTTCGTACACGCCCTTCTCTATGATGTTCTCAAGCGACGACATCACAATATTGTAGTTCGCGTTGGCAAGGCTCATCGCGCCTTCAAGGTCAGGGAAGTCCAGAAGGGCAAGTCCCATCGAGGGGGAGATGAGGCCTGCGGTCATCAGCTCTTGGACCGATTGCAATCTTCCGGCGGGAGTCGCGGGAAGGAAATTTGTGGGGAAGCATTGGAGGATGTAGGAGCTGTCCTCTAGGCTAACTTCCTTGAAGTCGATTTCATCAATCAGTTTTTTGTTGGGGGCCTTCACGCGGAAGCCGCCATGTTCTTTTACGATCTCGCGCGAGAGTTCGATGATGTGACGCGAAAGCTCCATGTAGAATTCTTCGTAGCGCTGTTGCTGAATGGCGAAGCGCTCACTCTCGATGTCACTGAATTCTCGAAGCGCTCGACCTGAGTCCAGCCCACTGGGCTTTTTGGCCTGAGCGCTTAACGCCGACACTCCGGCGATCTCGTATGCTCTAGCATAGAGTCGTTCGAGGTGAAGGTAAATCTCTGGGTGAACCGTCTGGAAGGCCACGATCTGTGGAGGCGTTCCGGTGTACTTGATGATTGCGCCGATTTCGTTGTTGATGTGCGCGGAGACAATCTTGGAGCCATTCTCTAGGAGGACCTTCGGTGTCGAGAGAAGGTGATGCGAAAGCTGAATTTGGCGGAGCAGTTTGTTGATCTCTAGTTGGATGCCGATCAATTCTTCGGCCAACCCCGTTCCGTAGAAGCCCAAGACCGGAGGCGTCCAATGGTAAATGATGAAGGGCGGCACTTCACGTTTGTATTCTTCGCTAAAAAGCGTATCATTCTCGATAGCTATGACGTGTCGGCCATCTTTTGCCTTCTTGTCCGAAGGTAAGTGCCATGCTTCGGTGACCTTGATCATGTCGGAGGTAAGCTGCGACTCGGCGCCCTGTTCGCTCGTGTTCCTAACGGAGCGGATTGCGCCTTCGTGGTCCGGGAACATGCGGAGGAGGACTTGGCGGTCAACGTGCTTGACCTGGTAGTAGGAGCGGGGCTTGCCGTAGACGCTCTCGCTCGCGTCAACGATGAGTTCCTCGGGGATGATACGCTCGATGCAGAGACGAGCGTCCTTGATGTAGACCTTCAGGATGCCGGTTCCGAAAATGCCCGCGTCTCTGAAGGCGGTCTGTCCTTTGCCGTAGGCGTCCGTTTCGTAAAAGACGCCTTGGACGAAGCGGTTCAAGCGTTTGGCGCGCTGCTGGAGAGACCAATCGCCGTCGTTCGTGAGGAAGAGGGGTCGCGGCTTGTGTTTGGCGATCTTCGAGCCGACGGTGTCGACCACGCTTTTGATTACGTTGAAGGTTAGGCGGGAACCGCCTCGCAGAGCGTCACTTGTTTGGGATACGGTGCGGAAGTATTGATATGGGGCCAGACCGTAGATGTCCAAGTTGCCATAGAGGCGAGCGTAACGGAGGTTAGCGGCGGAGCGAACGCTCTGCGAGTACTGGAGGTTCTCCAGAATGGCTTGAATGCCGGAGTGTGAATTCTTTTCGTCTTCCCACCAAGGCGTAAGTTGCACTTGTTTACTCATCTCTATTTAGAGTCCTTTGGCATGTCGTCCTCTGAGGACCAGAAAAGCAGCTCGTCTTCCGTTTCCGCTGGGTCGGTCTTAATGGCGGGTTCGCCCATGTAGGGTAGGCCTGCGGGGTGGGGAAGGGCTTCGGAGCGCGTGGCGGGGCGCATAGAGGGCGGGAGGGCCAAATCCTCGAAGGGCACGACCAGCTCTTGAACGCCTTCGCCGTTTTCCCGCGAAGCGGTCGCAGCAGGAGCGATGCGTATCTCCATGTGGCCGATGCGAAGGAAGCGAATGCCGTGTTTATTCATAGTCTTTGCGAGATTCTCTACTTCCTCTCTGCGGGCATCCATGAAGGGGGCCTTTAGAGCGGCGAAGATGTTTCTTAAATACTTTCGCATAGTTACTCTTTCCAAAAAATGGTTTTGGTCACAGATTGTGCATTAAACGCCCACCCACCCCCACCCCCCTTCCGGTGATCGGTTGTTCAAACGTTTGATTGAACAGTCCCCCTGCAAAGATTGTGCCACTTGGTTTGGCACGTATCTTGCAAGAGAGAACACACACGAGCATTGGCATGATTCTTGCAATAATGCAATCGCGGGGCCAGTGCGTGGTCCGATAATTGCATGATAATACGTTGGCACGGGCCTTGCAAGAAAAAAATATCATATGTATCTTTCCGAAAATTGGCATGAGAGTTGCAACAAAGCCCTAAACTGTATATCTTTCAGGCAAAGCCGTGGAATTAGACACCTTTTCACAATTCGCCGTGCGTGGCGCTTTGGCCGCGTGCTTGCAATAGTATTCTGCATGGAGAATACAATGACATATATCATTGAAGGTCGAAGCGTATACTACTTGATCCAAGACGTTCGCGTCTTGATCTCAACTTATCCCTCGCTCTATGAGGCGAGAGAGGCTCTGAGGGCTATACTCAAGGCGAAAGAGGTGAACAAGTGAACTTTGGAAAGATCATTAATAAGGGCGGCCAAACATTCGTGAGAGATCTATCCTCGAACGATCTCCATCATGTCGAAGGGCATACAGACGCCACTCTCGGTGCATACGTTACATATGAGATCGACGTGGACGACAACGCCGTAGATATAACACTTGCAGGCCTTGCTCTGTTGGAATACGGCATTCAGGCGTCCACGGGATCGTTCTATAACGAGCGCTCGGACGATGACGATGCATCAGACGTTATAGAGGCTGAGGCATTCTTCGGGACGTGCGAGTTAAGTGGGATCAAGGGAGACATCGTCCCATGCCTTTACCTAGACACGGACGGGAATGTTGTGCGCGTCGAAGCTGGAACATGGCTGGTGCATAGCGTGCTCGGCAAATTAGCGGGAGCATTCTAGTATGGAATACCTATCAATCACAACAGACCTTCTAGTCGAAATTGAGGGGCGCGAACAGGTCGTGGTCCTCGCCGTGGAATACGCATGTTGTGCGCGCATTCCGCACTACTTTGTTGAGGCTATAACAGAGACGGGCTTTAATCTCTGTAACAGCTCTTATGGGTACCTGAAATACAGCGTGCCTATGGGGAATACGAGGCTTCGTTCGGAGACGAGCATAGCAAATGACATGCTCCATGTTCTCGAAAGCTATGCCCGATGCATCCAAAATTTGGCGCCGGAGATCGTTCTCTCCGGGAGACACGTTCGAGCCCGTATATCAGGAACAGATCTATATACAGACGTACGTGGGCTAGAATTCACAAAGGCATCAAACGTTCGCTCGTCTCAATCTGGTCAAGTGTTGAGCTGGTATGAGCATGATGTCTTTAAACAGGGAGAGATCAACGTCTCTGTATACAGGCAGACGGACGGTCAACTTAGATTCGAAGCGAGTGAATACGCTCTTTACGATCTCCCAAAGCTGCGTGCCTTAGTTGAGGGGGAGCGCTTTAGGAATTCCAATTTCGCCTTCTTCTTCTACAACGAGGCACGTCGACTTCTAGGTATGCCCGTCAAGGGAGATCCTAAACGCATGTCCGGCTTTATGCCGAGTGATAGGAGTGAATGATCATGTATACCATCAATAAGCTAATTGAATGCACGCGTCTTGACTATAAGCATATGCTCGGGAGTCTACAGGACATTAAGAAGCAAGCCATAGATCTTACGACCTATATAGACGTGCGCCTATGCATGGACATAGACGAATACGAAGACGTGTCGTGGATCATTCGCTCGGGCGATGCATCCTATGATCAACGGCATTCTATGTTCTGCGAATCTTCTACGGTAGACGCTGAATCAGATCTCACGCGGGTATTAGAAGAATTAATTAACGGCGTCTTGGATCAAGCGTCGGAGGGCGAGGCACTATGAGCACGATCAATGAGATCAAACACGAAGTTAATAAATATATTTCGGAATACAACGATCACGGCGAGATCACGGTGGGGCTGGAATTCGTGCGTGAATGCGGCGTCGAAGACATCGGCGAGTTTTTAGACGAATCAGATCGCCCATACCTAGACAAGGGCCTGCGGTGGGTTGCCTTATTTCGCTTCGTATACTTTCGCGACGGCGGGATCACGCATCGCTTGGATAGGCTCTATCCAGTCTATCTAGCGGATAGGGAATTCGTCGAAGATATGCTCGAAGAACACCGCCTGATTCTAAATGAGGCGTATAGCAAGGGCATTATAGACGTGCCGCTGAAAGGATCTAAACAATGAGCACCCTATGCACGCATCCCTATACAGCCGTATGCGACGCCTGCTGTAAGCACGGCGGGCATATTGTCGAGCACGCATGCGAACTTTGTGGCGTATCTCAACCGTGCGACGAGCCGACATGTTCTGAGTGCTGCACGCATGACGAGCGCGATCACGGGATCTGCCTTGACTGCGGCGACGAGGAAGATCCCGGCGCGGCTATAGATCGCGCTATGTCGCATTATGAAGATCGTTAACGTGCTTTTAGTATGATGACCTAAAATTCAGAGCCGATGCGTATTCTCGTATCCGGCTGGGAAACTGAAAGGCAGACATTATGGATGAGACGCGCTATTGGACGAAGTTAGGCTATATCGTATTGCAATTCGGCGAAACGGGTCAAATTCCAATCTATGGGGGAGCAGACTGGGTTCCCGGAGACCGAGACCGTCTCGCGTGCCCTGCCTTAAGGAACGTTGCGCGAGTGCGAGGCTTTCACCGTGACAACGGCGCTATTCTCGGCGTTTTGGACACGCTTCGCGAGGGGACTAAGGAAAGGGAATAGAATCAGCGCTGCTAATATTCCGCCCAAGTGCCCGGCATAGGCCACGACTGCGAAGGGTGATAACATTCCGCCGATCTGCGATAACATAATCCATACGAGCGCACCGAGGGCCGGTACCCGCGCGTCGCGCCGCGTCGTTGCCGCGTGCATAAGCGCCCACGTCGCTATTCCGCTAATAGCGCCGCTCGATCCAATCGCACCGCCGTCTCCGAAGCACGCCCATAGCAAGCCCGATCCGAAGGCGAAGGCGAGGTATGCTCTTAGCTGTACACCGCGCGTGTATACCGTATCGAGGTATAACATGCCCGGCAGTGCGTATATAAAGTTTCCGACTAAGTGTGATACGGACCCATGTAAGAACGCCGACGTGAGCCACGCATACAGGAAACTCACGTCAAGGCGCCCTACTGCAAGTAGGTCGAGGCTTTTATAGGGTACGGCGAAGTACAGAGCGGCATTGAGCAGGAATAGCTGATGGTATAGTGGCAGGGCATTGAACCGTTTCCGCATCAGCACTCCGAAGAAAGCCAGAGCAGGGGTTGCTCTATAGAACGTGGTGATCACCTCAGACGCGCCGTTCTCGCGAGCAGGCAACCCCTGCCTTGGGTTGGGTATGGCCACCTTCGGTCACCGTCAAGCGGTGCCGTTTGAAGGGGCTAAGTAAAGCGCTGGCATGTTTCAATCAAAAATGCCGACTGTGAGACACGATCTTCCTGTTGCCCTAAAAAAGCCAGGGCCTTTTGCTTTCCTACATCCGGCTGGGAATTTGAAGCCTCCGGCAAATGTAGACACGAACTTTTTCCAGCATTCTCCAAGGAAGCCAAGGGCTTAAGCGAAATGTAGACAAATGTCCCACGAATGTAGACAAAAGCACTTTCCGGCATTCCTAAATAATGCCATAGACTTAACTCAAATGTAGACATGTAGACACGACTTTTCGCAAAACTTTTCCTATATACATACTTTTTACTACATATATATACTCTCCATACGGACTACTAAAACGCGTTTTCCCCTATAATATTCACAAAAGCTAACAAAAAAAGCGAAGCGAAGCGTTATATATAAAGTTTTAGCGATTTTTAGGTCGAATTCTGGGACAATCTATAATTTCATAGACTTAACTCAATTTCAATTTGTCTACATTTTGTCTACAATGAATAAAATCAACTACTTAAAAAAAAAGATGTGTCTACATTTCTGGGACAATGTAAGATATCATGAACTTAGCTACGCCTGACTAAGAACGCTACACTGCCCAAAACCTTAACAGCGGCATCCGGATTGGCCTTTTTGCCTTCTCGTCAAAAGCCGCGACGCTTCACACAATCCGGGCAAGGCTAGGGCGCATGGCACTCGCTTTGCAGAAGCTAGGGACATGGCAAAACGAGACAAAGCACAGGGTATTTATTTTCAATGGCCCAACAAGCCGCTCTATTATCTCTCCGATTTGGGACAGAGCATCGAGAAGGACATGGCCCGGCTCGTCCGCCTGAAGGGCAAGGTCGAGCGAGAGCTGAAGCGCTTGAGCGCGCTTGTCGGAAAGGGGAGAGCATGAAGCCGACACTCACAATCCATACGAGCGGAGCACTCATCACTTATGCGAAGATTGTGGACTCCGGCACGCGAATAGAAATCACCATGGAATATCCGACGCGCCTGGAAATCTATGACATGTTTACGAACGCGCTGCACTACGAACTCGACTACCTTTACTCGAAGGGCGAGATGGCCGCATGGCTCACGCGCACGCACGAGGGAGAGGAAGAAGAGATATTGAATGCCGAAAATTTACCGGCGGCCTTCGCTCTCTATCTAGTCGAAATTGCATGGGAAGATCTTGAGGCCCGGAATGCGGCACACAATCCGAAGGAGGAGGCATAGCATGAAGAGGTACTCTTTTCTTTTGCTCATTTGTTTAATTGCATTTTTCTTGGGCTTTGCGAAAGTGGCACGCGGCGAAAGCACGGAAAGCGTCGAAAAACGAGCACACATGCTCCATTTTGCGACGGCCTATGGCCTCTCCCTGACGGGCTACATGCTGCTGAAGCGAGCTGGGATGCCGACCTTCCCGGCGACATTGCTCTCGCTCTTGCTCGTCAACACGGCTGGAGCTATCAAAGAGATGACGGACGACCATGGCGTCGATAAGCGAAGCCTGCTTTATAACGGGCTTGGAAGCGGCGCAGCACTTGGGACCGCTTTACTCTTTTCTTTTTAACGAAGCTTTGCTAGAATTGAAAACACACACAGGAGAGAAAAAACCATGAAGTATTTTTTGACGATTCTATTTGTTCTCGGTTGCGCGCGTGAAGTGCAGATCGTAAATGGCGTCGATGGCACAAACGGCACGAACGGAAAAGATGGCGTTGACGGCGTAGCCGTTTCCTGCTCCATCTCGTCGACAGAAGGTGGGGCACTGCTGACCTGCGGTGATGGCCAAGAGCCCATCTTTATCGCGAACGGAATTGATGGCGCACAGGGGCCGCAAGGAATTCCCGGTATTGATGGAGCCGATGGAGCCGATGGAGCAGACGGAGCAGACGGAGCAGACGGAGCAGACGGAGCAGACGGAACCAACGGAACCAACGGAACCAACGGAACCAACGGAACCAACGGAACCAACGGAACCAACGGAACCGACGGAGCAGACGGAGTTGATGGAAAAGACGGTGAAGATGGCAGCGGCATCACGCTTACATATCTCACGAACTTTAGTTCGTGTAAGTTGATTGCTCCCGGAGTCTACGGAAAGAAGTACGGCAGCGACAACATTAAGATCTATTCGAATAGCTCTTGCTCTGGAAGCAGCATCCTTAACTTTGGTCCTGGCGGTACAGAACTTTATTGGCTTAGCGGTACCAAGCTGCTCATCTATGTTCAGGACGGCCCGGCACTTAACATTTTGAATTTCTAAGAAGGAAAGGAACCTCCTATGAAAAAGCTGAAACTTACAATTCTATTCGTGGTAACGTTACCGATGCTCTGTTCTGCCGATACGCTGCCCGTCCCGGCTTTTCTCCGTGACGGCAAAATTGAAGTGACGCTGCGCGGTGGACAGAAGTTTCAATACTCTTCCAACGAATACGCTTGCGTGAGACGCTCCGCGTCACCGAAGCCCGAGGCCGCACCGACGAAAGTCGTTGTCCGCGAAATCTCGAAGGTCGACGATAGACCCAATCGCGTGACTGTACATGGCGGCATCGGAAATACCGGCCTTTCGGTGGCACGCTTACCGGGTGTGACAATTGTTACACAGGATAAGGGGGTACTCTTTGGTGGCACCTACTCACGTAAGCTCAGTGAACGGTACAGCATTAGCGGAAGCGCCTTCAGTAACGACACATACACGCTCGGCATTGGCTACGACTTCTAAGTACAAAGGGGGGTTTCGTGAAAGATCTTTTTTTTACGATATTTTCTGTAATTCTTAGCGCGTGCGCAAGCGATCCTTACTTTAAAAGCTATGAGGATGAGTTCTACGCGGAAGCCAGACGCCGCAAGGTCCCGACGACGGCGACCGTTATCGCCTTCGAGGAACCGGCACTGACACTCTACGGACAACGCCCGCTGGGTGACTGCTTCTATCGTGACGAGCTTCCGAACGTGATCCGGATCGACATACACTACTGGCGCAGTCTTACTGAGAAGTGCCGCAAGGCACTTCTTTGGCACGAGCTGGGACATTGCGCATTGAATCGCGATCACACGAAGACGGGCATCATGCGTCCGACGTTGGATTGCAATGCTTCTCTAAAAGGGGTATGGAAGAGATGAACATTCGCGAAGCCCTTCAGCATTCATTAGAAACAGGCACGCCGATTCTTTGCTCATACTTGGGACAAGATCGAACGGTCTTGGTCAAGGAGTACGATAACATTGTAGTCGTGTGCCACCCCCTTGCCGAAGTACCACTAGGCCAGTTTTTTGTGAGCAGCAATTATGTACTAGTAGATTACTTCGACCTCTCCAGTAGTGTGAACAGACCCGTCTATACAGCCAACGACGTCATCCGGCACTTCGGCGTACAGAGCGCGCAAAACCAAGGCTGCGGCAATTGGGCGCAGGGTTGTCACTGTGTGCAGTGTATGCGCCACTCGAACAGCTTGGCTCAGGAACCTGTTACAAAGTTACCAAATTCTTCAGATAGTGGTCAGATTTGTAACGCCTGCGTTTGCGAAACATACTTGCTCATGCAAGCCGGATGTACGTGTGGAGCAATCGTTCGCTACGGCTCACGAGAGGGGAAAGAATGAAGATTCGTTTTACTTTCAGTAAAGCCGAAGTGCGCGTTGCGCAAGTTGCCTACGACATACTGGGCATTACATTCGTAGCACTCGCAATCTTCTTAGCCTATCTCGTGTGCACAACGTACGGCGACCGCGTTTATTACGAGAATGCCTTCCGTTCGGAGATGGCGAATAATGAAGCCATTTTGCGAACGCTCGGTCGAGCGCCAAGCGTGGCGTATGTTTGTAGGGAGAAATAAAATGGCTAAGCGAAATAAGAAAAATTGTTGCAGCTTCAAAGTGTGGCTGGCGCAGACGTCCCTGGGAATGCTTGCAACGGTTCCTATAGGTCTGCTTGTAACATGTGCCCTAGGCTTCATAGGAGATCGATATGACCAAGCAGGCTGTCGTGGGCTCATCGCTCTCCTTGTGGGCCTTCTGTTCCTGACTGCAACTATATTTTGGGCAGTAGAGACACTGAATAAGGATTGTTAATTTTCCAAGCCGAGAGGTGAGGAAATGCTGCGGCGGCGTGGAAGGACACGCAATAGGCAACGGGATTCGGTAGCCGTTGCTTATAGGAGACTGGCAGAAGGGCTGCACCGACAGACGAAGAAGCCAGAGAATAACACCATGAAACTCCCCAGCCGGTATTAAGCCCGGCCCGCAGCAAAGATTTTGGAGGAGAGGGTAATGGCTAATTGGGACTTCTGCAATACTTGTAACAGCGGGCAACGTTGTCATAGTCATGATCCATGTAATTGTTTTCCAGTTAAAACTCTAAGCGACTTCTCTATAGCAGAGCCATAGGAAGAGATTAAGAGTAGGCCCGGTAAATTGGAAGCCTTAGCGCTCGCCGAACAAAAGCATAAAGCGGAGAAGCGCGAAGCTATTCTAAGTAAGATTAAATCCCTAGAGGAAGAAATACAGAAGTTAAAGTTGGAGTCTGAAACGATATGAAATGTCGTTTTACCTTCGGTAAATCCGAGAGGGGATGTGGATTATGAGTAAGACTGTAGACGAGACGTTGAAAGAGCTGGAAGAAAGGTTTGAACTTCGCGGACCCAGAAACGCAAGTCAGGCTATCGAGTGGCATGGTGTATTTATCGATGTTAAGTGCCTCATCGCGGCGCTTCGGCAGGCCATCGAGCAGAGGGATGAGTGGCATGGGCTTGAGTGTCGGGATTTAGAAATCTGCGTAGACAGGCAGAAAAACAACGCCGAACTCGTCGCGATTTTGCAGGGCAAGGGGGAGTGACATGACCGACCTAACCATCGCTGAAATGCTGGACATCATTCGCGAGCTACGAGTGGAACTGGGGGCGAGGCATGAGGAGATTAAGAGGCTTCGAGAGGCGTTGGAGAAAGCGGACCAATTGATCGAGTGGCAGTGGGACCCGCTCGTAAAAGCACAGCCCGGAAGCGATATGTATTGGGAGTGCGTCGTTAAGGGGATTCAGAATACTATTCGCGCCGCATTGAAGGGGGAGAAGTGAAATTCAAGGCAGATGATTTCCCGTGCGGCAGAACCGCCGAGTGTCTTTACAGCGACAAGGGCGACCTAGAACATGTCGCCGGAACGTGCCAAGCGATTGCGAATGCCGAACGCGCCAACGCCAAACTGAAAGAATGGTTCGCCGACCTTAAGACCTGTGGGCCATTCCTCGCTATTGTGGAAGAGCAAATCAGGGAGGATGAAAGGGTGAAGATGTTGAAGGGCGCAGTCGAAGTGTTTAAATGCGGAGGGATGGGTCACTACGATAAGTGGATCGAGAATTACTCGGAGTTGGATACTGTCCCGTCTCATTCCGCCCAGCTGATTAACGTGCGGGAAATCAAATGACCTTCGAAGACTTCGCATTCGCCTGTGACTGCAACGCAACGTCGCTGGTAGCGCACGAGCACGCGCTAGACTGCACCGCCGTTAGGTGTTGGTACAAGGTGGACGATGCGATGGCCTCACTGAAAAATCGCCTCGATGCGTTCACAGAACTGGCTCTTGTTAACGAAAGGCGGGCGGAACGTTATCAAGAGGCGTTGGAAGTAATTACCGAGAACATAAGGCTCAACCTTGATCCGCGCGTCTTAGGCACCGGATGTTCTGAAATGTACTGGCGCGGCTTACTGAAACTTATCGGCGACAAAGCTCGCGCAGCGTTGGGGGAGAAACAGGAATGAGTGACATGGCAATTGCGATTTACGTTCAAACGCTGGTTTGGGTTTTGGTGCTTTGCGTACTTGAGTGGCGAAACACCGCGCGGCACCAAGACTACCTAACGAGAAATCCACCGCCCACCAAGTATGTCGGAGGGAAATCCGATTTCTACGTGAGCGTGCCGGGAAGCGAGAATGCGAAATGAGCGACGAAATTACCCACATTGACTGAGGAACACGAATGTCAAACTTATACAAACGCCTTGCCGACTGGGCACAAGACACAATGGATCGTCATGTTGTGGACTCGGACGAATTCCGCCTAGCTCATGATGTGTCGGAGTTGATTCAAGAGAATCAGAATCTATCTGAGAATTACTGGATTGCGAATAAGATCGCTGTGGACTATGCAGAGGCGCTTAACAAGATCGCAACGTCTGTCAATGGAACGCCTTGGACGGCAGCCGCTGCCCTCGATGCATTGGGGGAAAAGAAATGAATAGAGAGCTAATTGTTGTACAGCCAAACGGACTAATCCAATTACCAGACTGGGCATGGAAAGCCTTACTTAAAAAGGCAGGCGTCCGCTCTAAGCGCTATCGTGTACAGAAACGCGTAGTTAAGCGGCTTTTTATGGAGCTACTTGTGGCGGAAATGAAAAAGAGATAACATGGGAACACACATGAAAGCAAAAATCCTCTTTTACGATATCGAGACGAGCCCTAATTTGGCCTATGTTTGGGGCAAATACCAGCAGGACGTCATCGCCTATAAGCGGGAATGGCAGCTCCTCTCCTTCGCCTACAAGTGGAAGGGCGAGCCCGAGGTCACCTGCCACTCACGCAGAACGCTGACGGAGAAGGAGCTTGTCATCCGCCTCCGCGCCACACTAGAAAAGGCTGACATCATCGTGGCCCATAACGGGGACGACTTCGACTACAAGAAAGCCAACGCCAAATTTTTGGAATTCGGCTTGGACCCGCTCCCTCTTCCAAAGAGCGTCGACACAAAGAAGGTCGCCAAGAACTATTTTAAATTTAATAGCAACAGCTTGAACGATCTTGGCCAGCTCCTGAAGCTCGGCAAAAAGATCAACACGGGCGGCTTCGATCTGTGGCTTGGCTGCATGGGTGGAGATGCGAAAAGCTGGAGCCTGATGGAGCGCTACAACAAACAGGACGTGCTGCTGCTGGAGAAGGTTTACAACAGACTTCTTCCGTGGATGATGAAGCATCCGAATGTTGCTCAGCCTGCCGACGGTAGGCCCGATGGCTGCCCGAAGTGTGGAGGCCTTCGACTAAAGAGTCATGGTTGGATCAACTACGTCAGCAGCCGCGCAATACGATATCGTTGTAAAGACTGTGGGGGCTGGTGTCAAGGAACGAGCCGAGAGAATCTCAAGGATAAGAAAGCCAAATACAAATGAATCACGCGCTTTCATATTTCACGACCTGGCTGACGAACAATGGCTACACCATTGACGATGGCGGAACGGTCGTGGGACACGTTAACGGAAGGAACCCGAAGGCGCTTTCGGAGTCCGTTTGGCTTGCCTACTTGGAACACCGCGATGCACTCCCAGCCGAGACGCGAAAGCGCTACCGCCTAATCAGCATCAAGGAATTCGAGATTGCGATCCGCGATTACCTCGCATCCCTTCAAGATGCTCGGACGCTACGTGTCTATGAGAATGTCTCGCAGCCGAAGGGAGCACCTTCCGATCTCTCCCAACTAGAGCGTTTCGTTTTGGGACTAACTGGAAGCTGCGATCCCGTCATCGTCGGAGTCCTGGCCCATTTCCTCTCGAATGTTAAGCGTAAGATGCTCGGCGAAAGCGTCGACCATCACCTAATGCCCGTTCTCACCGGCCCACAGGGAACCGGAAAGACTATCGCCGTGAAGCAGCTCTGCGGCCCACTCATGACTCGCTTCGCCACTGCCTCCATTGATGTTGCCCTTGACCGCAGCGCATTTCCCATGTTCGAAAAATACTTCATCGTTTTCTTCGACGAGATGGCCGGTCTCGATAGGGCCGATGCCTCAATCCTAAAGAAGCTCGTCTCCGGCGATGATGTATTGGGCCGCGTCCTCTATACGAACGGCGTGATGAAGGTCCAAAACCGCGTGAGCTTTCTGGGTACCTCGAACCACTCCGTGGCTACCCTTTCAAATGATCCGACAGGTGCTCGACGCTTCTTCGAGATCCGCATCCCAGGCCCAACGCTCCGCGACATTATTGGCTATCCGACGGCCCCACCGCTCGAAGGCGTTACGGTCGACTATCAGAAGCTTTGGCGTGGCATCTCCGAAGAGCGCAATGCCTATTGGCCAGCCATTGAAGCCCGCGTCGTCGAGCATCAGAAAGGCCTTGTCGGCGCCGATGCCGTCAATGACTTCGTCGATGAGCATGCCCTTCAGGTAGGACCAGGGGAGGAGACGGCGACCGTCCTTTATTCCTCTCTCTTCCGCATCTTCCAGGATTGGGTGAAGGAAGCGAATTATTCGCACTTCATCAATAAGCGAAATTTTGCAAATAAGCTAAAGAGCTACGGCATCGAGGTGCAGCGGCTCTCTCATCGTGATGGTCCACGCATTAGAAAGGAAACCGTATGCCTCATCAACGCTGCGCACTCGCTTTCTTTGGAGGGACTTATCAGTGAGAAAACCCTACTCGAAAAGCTCCGCCCGAAAACGGCGGGCTAGTCGTCCCCGACTCTTACCGAAGCCAGGCTCCCAACGCGCCTATGCGCATGGCTGCTTTTGTCCTGCATCCGATAATTGCTTTGGCCGAGGCTACCACGAACTGATCAATGTTTTCGTTGTCATTACGAGTTGTCCGTTACACAACCCGAGGGCTCCGCGATGTCGTCCACAAAGAAGCAAATGAGCGTTCTCTTTGATCCGAACGAGTTCGTCTGTGCCGCAATGGACGCGATGGGCACGCGCCTCTATCCCGTCGAGCGCGTCGATGACTGGGCCGCATTCTTCTCGCTCAACCCCTTCAAGCGCGGGACCCGAAGGAAGGATGCGAATGTCGCGTGCTATCGCAATTTCCTAGTGGAGTTTGATGAGGTGCCTCTAGAGCAGCAGCTCCGCTTCTTCGACGAGAATCGGCATCTCTTTGCTTCGATTGTATATTCGGGTGGGAAGAGCTACCACGGAGTAATCTCGCTCTCCGATCCACTAAATGGGAAGTTGGCCTATAAGGCGCTTTTCAAACGCTTGCTTAAGGTGACCAAGTGCGATCCCAACAATTCCAATCCCTCCCGCTTCAGTCGAGTCGCAGGACACCATAGAGACGACACGCTTTCCGATCAGAGCCTCTATGCGGTTGGCAATCGCATAGCTGTCAAAGATTTGGACAGTTGGCTATCGGAGCGCGGTGCTCCCCACGTTGAGATTCTCCCCCGAAGGGCGCCAATACTTCGCATGGAAGGCGGAAAATTTCCCCTCTCTGCGCGGACTTGGCGCTTCCTACATCAGGGAGCCGAGAGCGGACAAAGCCATAAGCAATGTTTACTTGCGGCCTTCGACATGCTAGAATGTAACTACACTCGCGACGAAGCATTGCAAAATTTACAAAGCGCTCCATGGCCCTCCGTAGAAGAGGGAGAGATTGAGCGAATTTTGGAGCACGTTTATAATGAGCACTAAAAATTTGAAGGCCCTCCGCGAGATGCTCGTGACTGGGAATGAGAATGAAAATGCAGAGCGGCTCGTCAAGGCTGGCGCTACTGCTGGCGTCCTCCGTGGAGCAATGGCCGGAGCAATCGTTGGCAAAGATATTTTGGCCTCTAAGTGTGGTCGCCTCGACCAAGCTCGCCTCCTAGGCGTCGAGCGCCCCGTTTCCTTCGACGAACGCGTCATGTTCTCCGCAGGTTTCGGACACGAGCTATTCTTGGAGGGGAAGCTGAAGCTTGCCTGCTCTGAATACGTGCGCGAAGAAGCGGTCAAGGCTACCATACAATTGAATGGTAGGGACGTACAATGGCAGGGAACCCCCGATTTTCAGATCAAAGTGGACGGTGAGTGGATTGGTGTCGAGGCAAAATCACTCGTCTCCAATTTTTCCGTCGAGAAGCAGATTGGCGCCGATTCGCCCTTCAGAAGACATGTGCTGCAAAGTGCGCACTACATGACTATTCTGAAGCGAGATTGTTGGATCATCGCCATCGGCCATTACTTTTATGCTATGGCCGGAAAGGTCAAGCGCGATCCTTCTATCCGCCTCTACGAGGTGCAAGTTAAGGATGGCCTCTTCGTTGTGCATTCGGAAGAGGGACGAGAGATTGAGACTGGCTTTGGGCCGGAGAACGTTTTGGCGTACTTGAAGGAAATCGTGGTCAACACGGACGCGAAGAAATTGATGGGCGTTCCAAAATGGGTTGAATTCGGCGGAGTACGCGGATATAATGAGTGCAGTTATTGTCCAGCACAAAATATTTGTCAAGCGTATGACGCGGGCACTATTACTTTTGAGAGCTGGCTTGAGCGGCTTCCAAAAACAACAAAAAAGAAGAAAGGGTAAGTAAAGATACTATGAGCAAAGTAAATTCATTGATGGATCGCTTGAAGGCGGCCCAGACCGAAAAAGACGATAGTCGTAAACCGCTTGCTGGCAGCTTTGCGGGGATTGTGGACTCTTTTGAGCCCTATACCTCCGACCGGACGGGCACGCAGGGTTACAAGATTGTCTATAAGCTGACGGGCGCCTCCAATAAGGGCAAACTCATCTTCGACTATCTCATGATGACTCGCAAAGACGGATCTCCAATTCCGTTTTCAGAGCGTAAGCTGCTGTCGCGTTTGACGACATTTGGCATTACGGTAGACCAGATCAACACCTTCCGTCTCCCCTCGGTTGAAGGCGATGAGTCGGATCTCGATAAAACCGTTGGCGCAAAAGTGAAGCTCGAACTCGAAATCGAAGAGAGCGCGGATGGCACGGTTGCGTATCAGCGCGTGAAGAATGTGAAGGCAGCGGAGTAACGACAACATGGAAGGCGGCGGAAAGAAATACGACGGCGAGAAACCCATGATGGCCCTCCTCTCCCCTAAAGGTATCGAGGCCGAAGCATTGGGTATGACGTATGGCGCCAAAAAGTACGGCAACCACAACTGGCGCAATGGCATTGCAATCTCCCGGTATCTTTCCGCCGCCCTCCGACACATTTTTGCCTTCATGTGCGGAGAAGACAACGACCCAGAGAGTGGCATATCTCACCTAGGCCACGCAAAGTGCAATCTAGGCATGGCCCTTCAGACGCTCGAAGACCATCCCAATCTCGACGACCGCTTCAAAAATAGCCGAATGCCGTTGCCGGAGAAGAAGCAGGATGTATGAGGGGATGCTCATAGTCGTCGATATTGACGGCACCATTGCGGATTGGTCTGAGCGCCACAAACAGGCCGGACCCGAACCCGACCACCGAAGGAAAAAGACTTTCCTGAAATGGCTGACGGCGATCCAGGACGAGAAGCGTCTTCTTGCTGACCCGCAAGTGCCCTCCATGCGCGAAATTCTCCATAGCCTAAATGGACACGTTGTCTATTTGACGGCCCGCGACGAGCGCTACCGCGACACGACCCTTCAGTGGCTGGAACAAGAACGGTTCCCGACTGGCGAACTCTACATGCGCTCTCCGAATGACTGGCGCTCTGGTGCCGAGTACAAAGCCGACAAAATCACCGATCTTATTCGAACCATTCGGCCTACGAGCACAATCACCTTTGACGATGACCCGACCGGGACCTGTGCTAAGGCCTATCGTCGGTTAGGAATTTTGCATCTGAAGCCGACATATTGCCAGGAGTAGTTATGGTTCTCCCTCCCTTTGAATTTTGGTTTTTGATCGCGGTTTACAAGGGTCTTGGATTTAGTCTCGTTTTCTGGTTAAATGTAAGCCTATGCTTAATACTTTTCGGAAACTCTTTGAGGAAGCGTTGATTGAGATGCGCGATATCATATTAGCCATATCTGATATAGTATGTACGCTTCCTTGGCGAGATATCGCGGTTTTTGTTTTTTTCTTTGTTGCACCACTATTGCTCGTCTTTGGAGGGTTTTGATTGTGGAAAGCGCAGACCTCAAAAAGACATTGACCGAAGCGCTGGTACACATCGTGACGACAACCGAATATATTGAGGCACATTACCCGATGGTTGCGCGCTCGCTTACGTGGCAGCTTCATAAGAAGATTGAGAAGGAAGTCGTAGAGGCCCTGAAGGTCGCGATAGAGCGGGCATGACAATTAAAAGAACAGAGACATTACAATTAGAGCGACAATCATTGATTGAGTACATGCGCGCCAAGATTGATGGCGACGAGGATTGGCACGCAGTTTCAGATGCCGCAAACGACCTTAGAGAGATTGACCGAGAACTACAGGTACTAAGGAGAGAGAAAGCCCATGAAGATAGATTGGCTATTAGTTCAGGACCCGGAAACACTTACGTCCCTTTTCACAAAGATTGACCCTACGGGGCCGGTTGCGGTTGATACGGAAACGACCGGGTTAGATGAGAATGCTCCAGGGGCCAAGCTTCTCGGCGTCTCCATCTATGCCCCCGGAGTACCGGCCTTCTACGTTCCGCTTTTCCATGGGCCTGAGCTTTCGGCCATCTCCCCCCAGCAAGTAACTGTCATTTTGCGACAGTTTCTCGCAAGTTTGACGTGCGCGGTAGGACAAAATTACCTCTTCGACGAGCGATGGCTCGCAAGACACCTCGAAGTGGAAGTGGCCTTCACGCGAGACACACAAATTCTCTGGCATCTCTCCTCCGCCCCATACGTGAAGCAGAGCTATTCCCTGAAGGCGGCCATGACGGATCTTCTACATTGGGACAAGTCCAATAAAGACGCTGTTATGGACTCGATCATCGCAAATGGCGGAGATAAGAAAAATCCGCGCTTTGCTCTTGCCGATCTAAACGTGCTCGCAGAATATGCGGCATTGGATGCTTATGCGACCTATTGCGTTTATGACAAATTGAAAGGCTTCTTTGATGAAAATGCATACTGGGCTTTTCATGATACTATCATCTCCTATAAGCGCTTGATTGAGTGGAACACGCGCGAAGGCGTTCCGACGGATCGCACTATTGTCGAGCGCTTCATCGAGAGTCGGACCGCGCAGCTCCAGGAAATTGAGGAGCAGCTTTACAAGCTTTGCTCTACCGAAATCGCGCAGTTAGAGGCCAAGTGGCGCGACGAGCGAGCAGCTTCCTATAAAACTGAGGCGGGACGCTTGTCATTTATAAGTGACACTACGCGCCACGCGCGCTTCAACTTCGATTCGCCTGACCAGCTCGCGGAGCTTTTTTATGACGTCATCGGTGAGCGCGTGAAGGAGAAAACCCCGAAGGGCAAGCGGCAGGCTAACAAGGTCGCACTGAAACAGATGGAGCATCCGGCGGCAGCCCTGCTTCTGAAACACTCGAAGGTAGGAACGGCGATCACGTATGCGGAGAGCTACCTAAAGCACATTGCCGCAGATGGGCGAATTCACCCCTCCTTCAATGTGACGGGCACCGTCTCGGGACGGCTCTCTGGACGCGAGCCAAATATGCAGAATTTGCCCTTCAAGGAAGGCGAGCTGATGCAGGCCTTCAAGGTGCCGGAGGGGCGGGTCGGCATTTACGCGGATTTGACCTCCATCGAACCTTTCTTCACGGCCCTTCTCTCCGAGGACCCGACGCTTCTGAAGGTATACCGGGACCGTAAGGGCGATATCTATCTGGATGCGGCTTTGGCTCTCTTCCCGGAGAACAAGGAATTGGCCGCAGGATACAACCCAAATGAGAAGCCAACGGATGAGGTTAAGAGCCTTTTTAAGCGTGAGCGCAATATCTCGAAGGTAGTGCATCTGGCCTCGCAGTACGGCGCAGGACCCGGAAAGATTCAGAAAATCCTTTCGCAGGACAATATCGAGATCTCGCTCCCCCAAGCAAAGCGGCTGCACGAGGCCTATTGGAAAAAGTTTGCTGCTGTGAAGCGGCTAGAAGGAGCGCTTTATGCTGTCTACCGCAAAGAGGGGCAGATCAAGACTCCCTTTGGGCGGATCGTGCGGCTGCCCGACTTCTGGTGCAAGGACCTCCTGAATCGCGTAATTCAGAGCTGTGGGCATGATGCCCTTATGGCTTGGGTTTTCGAGATTCATCGGTTAGGTGGACAGCGGAAGCTGGATATGGTACCATTCTTGTTAGATGTACATGATGCGACTGGTTGGCATGTGCCAGAAGGTCGCTACGAAGAGGCGCGGCTCGTTTTTGAGGATGCGCTAACGGCAGTAAACGAGAAGCTCTCTTTGGAATTTCCCTTTAGAGCGCAGATCCTGAAGATTCATTCGCTAGCAGATGTCAAAGAGTAAGAAACTTTTTATCGACCCTGGAAGCAAAAGCTTGGGATGGGCGCTTTTTGATGAGGCTGGGCGCTTTGTGCGAGCGGGAACACTGACCGCGAAGGGCAAAGACGCCTTCAAGCGGTTGGGCGAGATTTACGATCAGCTCCAAGCGCTGGTGACAACGCTAGGAATTGGAAAAGAAGACGAGGTACATATTGAGACACTTAATTATGGTACTCATTATATGTGCATTTGGTCGGTCGGTCTGGCTGGCGGCGTTCTTGCTGCTACTGGCGCTTTTGTAGATCAGGATGTTTACATTAAGAGCTGGCAGAAGGCGGCAAATTGGGCGGAAACCCAATACCTATGGGAAAGCTTGCTTAGCCCACAAGTCTTCGACTCAGAGGATGCGTGGGCCGCATACAACATGGGCATTTATTGGCTCAAGCGAGAAGGAAAAAATGATAGAAGCGCTGAAGTTCTTCCTTAAAAATCCGGTTGCGGCGATTGTCGCGGCGGTTGTGATCGTCCTCTCCTATCTCGGCTTTAAGCTGAATCGGGCGGAGACGCAGCGCGATGAAGCCCGGCATGAGCTTCTGAAGAACACGGACGAGCAACGCCTTCGAGAAATCGCAAACGATGTCGACGCTGCCCGAAAGGCCTCAGAAGAGAAGAAGAAAAAAGCACAGGATGCAATTAAGATCTATGTCGACAATAAATCAGAAATTGATAATTAGCGTATTTACGCTATTTTCTCTTGTGACGGCACCTGTTTATGCCGGAAACTGTGACAATGCGCTGAATGCGTGTATTGAGTACACAGAGGCGCTAGAGGCCGAGAAGTCCGCGATAGAGCGGTATGCCGATGAAGTGAGGAAACAACGCGATGCTTCCTATGAACGAGAAATTGCTGCTATTAGGGATCGCCCTCTTCTGCCTTGGTGGGCTTATGCTGGTCTGGGGGCATTGGCGGGTATTGCAGTGGGCGCGGCACTCGCGAAATAGAACTATGAATCGTAGGTACACAATCGAAGTTTATGGCGGAGGCTTTCGAGTGGCCGATGCAATTGAGCGGACGTATCTCTCGCCGGTAATTCGCTCTTATAAACAGGCGAAGCTTCTACAACGGCGTTATCAACTAGGACTCTATGTCGTCAGGCACCAAGAGATTAGACTGGAAAAAGACAAAGCGAAGAGTTAGGGAACCGGCTACTTTTACTAAGCCCGAGTTTTTGGAACTGAAGGCCGAATGGTACCAGAAGCTCCGCGCGACCGGCTTCAAGGATTTGGAATATCATTATATAGAGGGCGATACGACCAGCGCCCTCATGACAGAGCCCTTCAGCAACCTGCGGAAGGCCTATCGCCCCCAGACGGTCTTCTACTTCCAGAAGGCAGGCTGGTACCTCCACCATGGCACCTTCAAAACGCCGAAGGAAAAGCGCATGTGGGCACAGCATGTTATTGGCGCAACACACAGGGCAATTGGGGCACAAGAGGGCATGAAGCATCAGAACGTGACTACGGTCCTGCTGCGCATTAAGAAGCGCATGATGGCCGACGCTCGATATGAGAAGGAAGAGGCAGAGGAGATTGCGAAGAAGGCGGCTCGCTTCGACTTCGTGGTAAAAAAGGTTGTAAAGGACGATGGGAATGAGTAGAATTGTAAAAAAAGGATCTGATGGCTCCATAGAGGTCGTTAACCCGTCGGTCCGTTCGCTGGTAGAAAGGACGAAGTACATCATTTCGGATACCATTGATGCGCTTGCTCGCAAGGCGTCAGGAAATGGGTTGAATGGGGATGATGCACAGATTCTTTCTGTTTGCGTTAAGGCTCTTCGCTCTGTGGCCATGGAAGAGCGGGAGATTGAGAAAGAATCGAAGCTGAAGAATCTGACGAAAGAGCAGCTTGCGGAATTGGCCAAAAAACTTTTTGCACAAGAATCGGACTTAATGAAGTCCTTGAAAGGAGAGTCGATCAATGTCAGTACAGAGCCTGAAAACGAAGTTCGAGGAAGATCTGAAGAAGACGATGGAACATCGGGCGAAGCTTGAGAAGGAGCTAGCTGCCTCAACGCAGCGTGCCCTCCAGCTCCAGGGCGCAATTTATGCGATGGAAGAAGCGGAGAAAGACGATGGCAAAGAATCTTCCGATCCTATTCCGCCCAGCGCGGCCTGAGGACCAGGCCTTCATCTTCAATTCGTGGCTGAAGGCGTATCGGAACTCAAAATTAACGAGGGATTGGCCAAATGATGTCTACTATAAAGCGCAAACTGAAGCAATTACGAAAATCCTTTTCACGGCACGTACAATCTTGGCGTGCAGCGCTGAAGACCCAAATCAAATCTTTGGGTATATCGTCGGGCAAGAAATCGAAAAAACGCCGATAGTTCACTTCCTATATGTGAAGCAGCTCTACCGACGACTAGGAATTGGAACAAGCCTTATTGAGAAGGCTTTTGGAGAAAGCATCCATGGTAAAGAAATCTATGCAACCCACTGGCTCCCACGATGCCGCGATCTCGGCTGGAAGCGCCATTCTCTCCTTACAGCTCGTTGAGGCCGTAACGATTCGCGATATCGGCTCTAAGAGCTGGATCGACGAGAAGACGCGCGTCAAGATGGAGGAGATGGCCAATGGCGTGATCGTTACTTCCGCTGGTGGACGCTACCTCATTCCTTGGAGCAACATCCGGGCTATTAGCTATGTCCATCAGGCCTGAAGAAGTACTGCGCGAGCTTCTGGAGCGCTCTGGGCGAACGATTGTCCCTAATGAGCTAGTTGCGGAGCTTTTCCAACAGCAGAAGGCCTTCATTCAGGATGTAGGCAAATTCAAGAGCGCCGTCTGTTCACGTCGCGCAGGAAAGAGCCATGCTCTCGCCGTCTACCTCATCATTGAGTGTCTACTCCACGGTGGGGCGAATTGCATCTATGGGGCTCTCACGAGGGCCAGTGCCAAAAAGGTGATTTGGGGGCTTTTGAAGAAGCTGACGAAGCGTTTCGAGCTTGGCTGTAAGTTCAATGAGACGGAGCTGACTTGTACCTTCGCCAATGACTCGATTATTTATTGTGTGGGCCTTAACGATGTCGTCGCCGCCGAATCGCTTCGCGGAATGGCCCTCAGATTGGCCGTATTGGATGAGGCACAATCCTACGGCAGCCACATAACCTATGTGATCGAAGACATCATTACTCCCGCCTTGATCGATTTCAACGGCACGTTGTGTCTGGTCGGCACTCCCAATGCTTCCTGTACCGGCCCCTTCTATGAGGCTACAACCGGAGCGGACAAGACTTATTCTTCCCATAAGTGGACCCTTCTTGATAACCCGTACATAAAACATGCGGCAGAGTGGCTAGAGAATTACCGAAAAAAGAAGCGCTGGTCGGCAAATAATCCGCAATATCTCCGCGAGTATTGCGGAGTGTGGGTTAAGACCGAGGGCGATCTCGTCTATCGCTTTGACCGAAATCGGAACATGCGTAGCTTTCCTGGCGGGAAGGATTGGCAGTATATTTTGGGCGTCGACTTAGGATATAATGACGCTACCGCAATCACGGTTTTGGCCTTCTCAGAGGCATCGCCCAACTTGCATGTGGTCAGTACCTTTAAGCGGTCGCAATTGATTGTTACGGAGGTCGTCAATGTGGTTCGTGATTTTCAGTCTCGCTATAATCCTGTTGCCACGGTTTGTGATACTGGCGGTTTGGGCAAGACAATCGTCGAAGAAATGCGGAAGCGATACGGCATCTCTATCAAAGCGGCAGAGAAGACAAAAAAGTTCGAGTATATTGAACTTGTGAACTCGGATTTTTTTGAGGGGAAGATTCAGTTGGATCTTGAGTTGACGGAGTTTCGTAACGAGCTGGAAATGCTACAGTGGGACGAGGATCGCAAGAAGGAAGATCCCCGCTATGAGAACCATCTTTGCGACTCCTTCCTCTATGCCTGGCGAGAGAGCACGCATTGGGGATATAAAGCGAAGGTGGATGAGCCCGCCTTCAACACGGAAGCTTATTGGGAGAAAGAAATGCGCGACATCGAGGAGCGCCTAGGAAAAGAGGACAATACGCCATGGTGGGAAAAGTGAGTAAGCTTAGAAATGCGCAAGCGCGTGGATACCGCATCAACTTCATTGAGTTTCGGCATCATGGGAAGCGTGGCTATACGCTAGTGATGACGCTTGCGCGGCAGAATAATTGCGTGCTCGTTCAGATTTGCGCTGATGGGAAAAGTCGGGCAGAGGCCCTTGAAGGCGCCTTCGAGATGGGGGCTGCGTCGGGGATTGACCTTACTCGACCAACTTCTTCCGTTGGTCTGATCGCCAATTCGTGACCTCGACGTGCGGTAGCTCAAAGAACTTGCTGCCTGGAGCGCCGTACCACGTTAGCCAGCCCGGAAGGGTCTTTCCCACAACTTCGTTGAACCAATCTCTCGGCCATTCGGCTCCGCTTTGATGCATCTTGAAGAGGTCTAGCGCCATATTGTAGTTGTGAGCACTTTCGCCATAGCTCGCCTTCGAGGCCCCTCTTTTCTTCGCGTCTTCCTGGTCTTTTCTTCCTCTTCCAGCACAACTTATGTGCGCGTCTGGGTGCTTTCTCTGGAGCTGAACGAACCAATCGACGAGCATGGGATGGCATCCCGCGAAGCGGTTAAGGATTTCTTCGCATTTTGGGCAGTCGCCATTGTTTGTGTGGCGGACGCGAGTCTCAACCAGCCGAGGGGGGTTGCTCATCTCGTTTTCCTTGGAGTTTGGAGATGACAGCTTCGCGGAACTTGAGGCCAGTAACGCTTTCAAGATTTTCCAGAACACTAGTAGCCTCCGTAATGCCGATCATGGCGGAAACGATTCGGATTGAGGGAATTTCGGGAAGGAAGAACCATTCGACGATAGCCGAGAGCATGATGGCCGTCTGATAGGCGATGGTCTTGGCGACGGTGCGGCGCAGCTTCGTGGAAGAGATGCGCTCTTTTCGCTTAACGGCTGCCCAGAGACCAGTGACCAGATCGAAGCCAATAAGAATCACCGTCATGTACATAAGTTTATGTACAGGAGCGAAAAACGCGATGCTTGTTAGGATCGCGGTTTTAATCCAGGCGATGACTTTAGGCGTCTGTAGCATCCGACCACTCCGGCTGTGTTTTCACAGCGGCGTAGGCTTCGCTTGAGGACGGGCAGGCGCTCTGCCCACTTAGGTGAACCATCGAGACCTCGACGGCTTCGAGTGAGCCAGGGGCTTCGGTGTGAGAGGCGATGCTGATCTCAACTACGCCTCGGCTTTTCTCGAAGCTAATACAGACGATGCGATGGTAGGAAACGGATGCTCCCGATCTCGCTGTTTTTGTTTTCTGAAGGGCCATTTATTTCTTACTCCTACTGATTAGTTATCGACCAGGCGACCAATGAATCATCCAAGGCCCCAGTTGAAGAAGTGATCGTAAAGCTTACGCCTGGAGTTCGGGCAGTGACTCGAAGGAAGCCGGGGGTTCCTGTTCCGTCATCGTTTCCGGTAAGTTGGATGCGGCTGGTAGCTGTCACGGCTGTTGTAGCAACAGTGGCCGAACCTGCAACTAGAGACACTGCCCCGGAAGTTCCATTTAAGCCCTCGGCGATGCGAATTCCTCCGCCTAGGCCGACCCGAAGGTTGCGGGAGAGGAAAATGTCGAGCGGTCTTTCGAAGGTGCTTCCGCCATCACGAGAGCCGATGCTTCCACCGCCGTCGGCATCGAAAAGGATATCGCCATCCGTGATTGTGAAATAGCTTCTAGCTCCAACCTTAGCGAAAGAGGCGTAGTAAGTCGAATCATCAGAGCGGAAAAGCCGGATCACGTCTGAAGCAATCGTCAGTCGATTGTTTCCGGAAGTATCTTTCTTGATTATGCTGCGATTGGTTGAGAGATCGCCAGTTCCGAAAACGAGCCGTCCGCCCATCCAAACATCGCCAGGGCGGTCTGCGACGGTAACGGTTCCTAGTGAAGCCGCCGTCGGGAAAATCAGGCTTTCGTCGTGAGAGATGCGAAGCTTCTCAGTTTCGGCATTAGCCGTGTTCGATGTGAAGAAGGAAAGACTCGAAGGAGGCAGGTTTCCGGAGACTATGGCAGCAGAGACGGCACCGACGATTCGGCTTCCGGTTCGAAAGGACCCTGTCCCATCAGTTGTGCCCTGAAAACTCAGCGTTTGGAGTAAGTCACCATTAGCAACCGAAGTGGGTGTTGCGTAGGTTCCGCGAGACTTCCTTAAGAAGAGGGTGGGGGCGAGTGTCGTGTTTGCGTAATGCGCGAAGGAGAGTTCTAGCGCCGTGGTCTGTGAAATGAACTCGCCGGAAATAAAGTCTTCGCCAAAGAGAAAGGACTCGGAGACATAGAGGCCAACCCAGCGATTGGAAGGGCTTCCGAGATTGAGGCCTCCATCTACAAGCGGCTGAAGGGAGACGCTATTGTCTTCGGTATTGCCTTGCTTCAGGAGCTTGCCGGTGACGCCATCGAAAAGTGGATGCGAATTGTCGGCTGCACTTGCTGGTCCGTCTACATCGCCGGTATCAGGAGCTGCGATTGTGACTTCGTCCGTTCCGGGAGTGATCGTGATGCCGGTTCCTGCGAGCAGCGTTTTGAATTGAAGGTCTACGCCGACTTTGGCTTTGAAGACATCTTCGCCCGTTCCTACGTTGGACGCGGTATTGACTTCGCCGCCTCCTCCGCCTCCGGAACCGGAAACAGGAGGAAATTTATAGTCTGACATAAGCTTACGCCCTCTTCGCCATCAGCCAGCACTGGAGAACACCGGTACCTGAGGTGCTGGTATATTTCACGCGAACCTGATCGTAGGGAAAGTCTATTAGGCTGATGAGGTGCGGTCCCCCAGCAGTTGGGATCGAGGAGACGAGGGCTCCAGTTGGATCTTGAAAGGAAAGCGTGACCCAGGTATCGCCGCTGACGGAGCCTTCGACTGTGAAGGTGCCGACCGGGACGCCGGTCCAACTAAGCTCAATGCCGATGTTGTCGACAGAGCGGACGGTCGTCACATCGGATGTGAGGTTCCCCGACATA
>JANLWZ010000201.1:0-6917 GCA_031364865.1 Elusimicrobiota bacterium | reverse complement strand
ATTTCGCGGTTGGTTTCGCGGTCATCGATCATGATGATGCGGGCACCATCAAGCACGGTCGCGTCACTTTGACCGGCAACGGCCAGCATCGCACCATGTTCGAGCGGCAATGAAATCGTGGCGACGGTGCCTTTGCCCAGTTCGCTGTCCATCCAGACTTTGCCGCCGTGAGCTTCGATCGTCTGCTTCACCATCGTAAGACCCAGTCCCGCGCCGGGGACCTGGCCGCAAAATGCTTTTTCCACCTGATAGAAACGATCAAAGACGCGCTCACGGTCTTCCGGCGGAATGCCGGGGCCGTTGTCCTTAAAGCTGATCACGACCGAGCCATTGTCGGCGCGAGCGCCCACCTGCACATCGCTCGCGCCGAATTTAAACGCGTTCTCAAGAACGTTTCTCATCGCATGCTGCGTGAGGGTCGGGTCCACGTGGACGGAATGCTTGGCAAGATCAGGGGAAAGCTTGACGTGTTCCTTTTTGCTCGCCAGATCTTCCGGCATGAGGCGCAATGCTTCTGTGACGAGCTCCGCATAGTTCATCCGCTGACAGAGCAGGTGTTCGGGGTCGAGACTCGAGAAGGCGATAAGCTGGTTCACCATATCTTCCATTTGACGGCACTGCTTCTGGATCGTTTCGAGCGCGCCGCGCTGAAAATCGTTGAGCGGATTGGTCGCATTGTCCGTGAGCAAAAGCTTGGGGTACGCGCGGATCGTGACGAGCGGCGTGCGCAGCTTATGGCTGATCAGGGACACAAAGCGGTGCATGGCGGTGTCAGCTTTGCGTTCAAGCGTCACATCGCGGAAGATCGCCAGGAATCCGAAGCGCTCTTTCTTTGGCGAGTATATGGGGTTGATGCGGCATTCGAGGATGAAGAGGCGCGGCTCCGTGCGGTTCAAATCAAACGGTTCCCCTTTTTCTTGATCCAGATGTGCCAGGCGGTCAGCGGGTTGGGTTTCAAAGGTCTCAAATATCTTCCGGGCGGTGAGGCCCGACATGTCTTTGGGTAAGCCCAACGTCGAACAGGCGACAGGATTAGCCAGGAAAACAAGACCGCTCGAGTCAAAAAGAATGACGCCTTCTTTCATTTGCTCAAAGAGCACCTCGACTTTTTCTCTTTCGATGGCCAGATCCGCGGACGTCGTCCGAAGCTCGTAAAAAAGCTGTTTGTGAAGCTTGTCCATCACTTCGCCCGAGAGATATTCGAGCGTGAAGGGCTTCGTGACGTAGTCATCGGCGCCCAGGACTCTGGACTGGCGAATGAGTTCATCTTCCGTCTGGCCGGTAATCATGATGACGCGCAAGGACGGGTCCATCTGCTTGACTTCTTTCAAGACTTCGATGCCGGACATGCCGGGCAGACCGATGTCGAGGAACATAAGATGCGGGTGGAATTCTTTAGCTTTGGCAACGGCGCTCGGGCCGTCGTCGGCGGTCACGACGTCATACTTCCGGCGCTCGAAAAAGGTCTTCAAGTGCCGGGTGAGATTCGCGTCATCGTCAACGATTAAAAGGCGGAGAATCATAGTCTAAAGTTAAAAGTCCAAAGTCTAATGTCTTTCTTCGGCTTTGGACTTGTGACTTTGGACTGGAACCCCATATGTATAACAGCAAAACGATGCAAAAAACAGGGGGGTATTTGATTTTTTTATTTGCCTAAAAATCTGTCGAGAATTTCGGTTGCCCTTGCTTTTACAGCGGTGGTGGCTTGCGAAAGTCCGTAGGTAAGCAGTGCCGCTCCACCCACCGCTACCACTGCAGCTCCAACCGGCCCAACAACGGACACTCCTCCAACAGCCGCGCCTATACCTGCCTCGACTATGACAACACCTGCCGCGAATGCACCAATGTCCGACATTGCAGAGATGGCTAGTCGCATAGCCGTCACCCCGGCGCTTTCTCCAGCATGAGTGCTCGTTTTGTAAATGCGTACTAATTCAACAGCTTCTGCCATCGCTGCGCCTACAAACCCTCCCAGACGCGCTTGTGCTGCGATTTTTTCAAAACCTAAGCCTTTTAACGTATCGAGAGATCCAATCAATGTGGCCATTAAGGAAACAAAATCACTAGCTTTCGGGTTTTTCACGATCCCGGGCAAGAGAAGCGCTAAATAGGCTGCCAATGCAGCAAGAAGCTTTGCCAGACGACGATTATCGGCGCGCTGCGCCGGCAGTTCAATACTTTTCTCCAGGGCTCCTACTCTCCGGAATTTTCCTTTGGCATCAATAGCTGAATACTGAGAACCTTTACTCTTGTGAATCATTTCCTGCGTCAGGCGCTCTCCGGAAGGGTCGTTCCCCGTCACGAATTCATCGGTAGAGAAGCTCTGTATGACCATCGGGAAATGATAATCTTCTATCTCACGCGACTCATTTTCAACGCCTGAATCTGACTCAACCGCATAGTAAGGCCTCTCTGGTGCCCCGACCCACGGATCATTAATATAAAGGTTCCCCTGAGAAATCATGCCAACACCACGCACTTGAGCTTGTGGGATTTTAAGCGTAATAGGCTCCAGCCCCGGCATGAAGGATTGGCATGATTCCGAGATCTTGTCTAATGGATGATCAATCTTGAGTGTGCCTACCATTGAAATTTTTCGATATGTCTCACTTTGACGAGGCGTTTCCTTATCAAAGACCTGAAGCAATACGTCAAAATGGTAAGAGCGTTCTGAGACAAAGCAGTCCGCTTGTACTTTTTCGCGAACATCGATCTTACCGCGCCATTTCCCTTGCAAGAGTTTGGGCAATTTATCTCGATCGGCATAGGTCACTAGTTTCCCTTTGTGGGATTCCTCGGCTGAAATGCCGACTGAAAGGAGAAATATCGCAAGCGCAAATCTGATTAGTGACCGTGCGCCCGCATGAATGCTAAGCTGCAAATGAATTTTTCTCAGAGAGTTTCGGAAGTTTGACGATAAATTCCGTACCTTTTCCTACCTCACTGTGAACCGTGATTGTTCCGCCGTGCTCACGGATGATCTTCTCTGTCAGGTAGAGACCGAGCCCCATACCTTTTGCGCCTTTGGTGGTGAAATTGGGGTCAAATAAGTGTGCCTGGTCCTGGTCGCCTATCCCTGACCCCGTGTCGCGCACCGATAGGACGATGTGCTTTTTATCCTCATACGCTGACAACCGAACGGGGTCATGAGAGCCGTTCATGGCCTCGACCGCGTTTTTCACAAGATTACCGACTGCAATCTCCAGTTGTTTCACGGAGCCTCGCACCGGTGGGAGGCCTTGTGGAACATCAAGTACAAGCGGCACATTCGCGCTCCCCAGAACGTTCTTGGCCGCGGAAATCCCCCCTTGGATGATGTCATGGATGCTCACGGCCCCGGCGCTTGGCCCGCGCGACGCGGCCAGTTCATACAGCGCCTCAATCCGTTCGGCCGCCTCTCCGGTCTTATTAAGGATGCCCCGCATACGTTCCTTCATTGCCGGAAGGAGGGCACGTATATCCTGTTTCCCCTTCTCGATATCTTCCAAGTCCATCAGCGTGAGCTCGGCCGGCAGGCTGATGCTGGCCAACGGCCCTTTCACCTCGTGCACCACGCCGCGGCTCATGTCGCCCAACCAGTCACCGAAGAGTTTTTCATCTAACAAGTTTCGCATACGATTCATCATAGGCTGGAAGAGCGCGGTAACTACTACTGCGGCGACCGCAGCCGACCAGAAATTCGCTTGCCCGCTTACTCCTTCTAGGAGTTTCGCCAATTGCGTAGCAATGATGAAATAGATAGCCGTTAACGAGGCAGTAACTACAGAATAGATGGCCGTCTTGCGAATCACTAAAGACAAGCCCATTAACTGATGCTGTGAAATTCCACGCACAACGATTAAGAGTGAAAGAAAAGTGAAGATAAATCCGAAGGGATAAACGGGTACACCGTAATTAGCAATGAAGTCTATGGCTGCCAACATGTAGCAAGCACAGGCGACGATAACGTGTTTGAGCTGCGATTTTCTCAGGATTGAGGTTTCCCGCCGGTATTCCTTAGAAAGAACCTTGAGACCATCCCAGCACAAATAAGTCAAAAAGCACAAATAATAGGGATGCCAATTCCCAACATTTGGGAAATATCCCCACCAGTACTTTTGAACTCCCACGACAAAATGGTTTCCCATCCAAATGGTCGCCAGAAATGCCAGTCCAATCAGATAAGGAACGAGGACACGCAGGTTTCCATTCTTTTTCCGTACGAAGGAAACAGCAAAGTCATAGTAGGCAATTGGTAAGAAGATAATTCCTGAGTAGCCAATCTTATTTAGCAGCTCGGCTGTTCTTAAGTCGTTGACGGAATAGATAATTGCCCAGGTGAAATGCCAATGAACCGTTAAATAGCACCAGAGGACGTAACCGATATTACCAGGGGATCCTCGACGCTGCGCAAAGACATAGACGCCTAACAAAAGAAATAGAACACTTACGATTAAGAGCGGAATGGAATGAAAAGAAATCACGCAGCTTCACCACCAGAGCGTTTTTGCTCGTATTTCTGGAGTCGCACGATAAACTCAGTACCCTTGCCTTCTTCGCTTCGCACCTCAATGCTGCCGCCATGCGCTTTAATAATCTGGCTTGCAAGATAAAGTCCCATCCCGCTCCCATTAATGCCTTTCGTGGTGAAATAAGGTTTAAAGATGTGCGCAAGGTCTTTAGAAGAAATTCCAGGTCCATTGTCTTTTATCGAGAAGACCACTGACCGATTTTTCGAATATGTGCAAATTTCTATGCAAGCGCCCTTGTTCGTTCCTTCGACTGATTCGATTGCGTTCTTAATCAGATTACTTAAGACTATTTCGAGCTGTTTTGCATTACTTCGAGCCATAGGCAGTTTGTCATCAATCTCTTTTTGGATAGAAATTCCGGCATTCCTCAATCTGTCCGAAAGCATTTCCAAGCTCTTATCAAGCGCCGTAAGAACCAAGACAGGCTCAACCTGCGCGGCAGATGGTTCTGCCATTCCATGAACTGCGTCTACACGCCGCGCAGCATCCAGGGTTTGACTCAAGATGTAGCGGACCTTTTCCTTAATGGCAGGCAGCGCCAGTTTGAGAGATTTATCCCCTCTTTCTAGTTCTTCAAGTTCATTGAGAGTCATCTCCGCACGGACTGCTAAGCCAGCCAATGGGGACTTCAGCTCATGCGAAAAACCAGCGGCCACCTCCCGTACTGCCTCACGGTCCTGCCATCCCTGGAAAAAGTAGCGGTCGACGATAGCCTGCACACGGTTGCGTATGGGCATGAATATTGCGGCAATAATAAAAGCAGCAATTGTCGATGTAACGATAGTCGATGCGCCAAAATATTGCTGTAAGAAGTGCGCCCCCTGGGTAAGAAGAACTAAATATATACCCGTCAATATCGCCGTCATTAATGAATAGACAACGCTTTTTCGAAAGGCAACATGAATATCCATCAAGTTGTGCTTATAAATCGCGTAGGTAATGGGGATGAGGTAGAACACAACAAGATAAGTACCGATTGGAAAGACATATATATTGAAACTTAGTGGAAAAGTCAAACACCCGCCAAAGAATCCGACAGACGTACCAACAAAGACATACTGAAGCTGATTTTTAAAGTCACCGGTAGATTGCCGTATGTGTTTCAGTAATAACAAGTGTGCATAAACGGCAAAAGCAAAGAAGTAGAGAGCATAGAGGTGGTAAAAAGGAAAGATCGCTTCGGTATAGTAGAGAAAAGGCGGCTTTATTTTTGCAGTGGCGAGAAACCCCAATGCGTTTATGATCTGGAATATTCCCGCGGCTGCATATCCACACTTTAGAATGGCTCCTATACTCTCATTCACGAGCTTTGCAACAAAGTGCAAATACACCACGGGAATCATTACAGCCCCCCCATACAGAAACCATTTCTGCCAATAAATGCATTGTTCGAATGTTTGTGCGCGCGTCATCATGCCGAAGCCTAAAGACCACAATGCAATTGATAGACAAGTTATGGACCATAATTGCGTAAGCTCTCTGCGGTATCCTTTAACAGCCGCAAAAAGCGCCATTGCCAAGCTCAATACAAAAGTTAATATTGAGAAGTTAGCCAGAGGAAGAATTCCTCTATGTGTGTAATGTGCGACGAAAACAACATATAGAACTAAGGCAAACGCCAACAGGGTTCCATAGACTAGCGTCTTGCGAATCACTACCTGAAGCTCTAATAGGTGATGCTTCACAATGGCATACGCCATAATCAGCGGATAAAGTATCACCGTGAAGTTTCCGTATGGGTAAATGGGTATTTTGAAATTCGGCAGGAATGCGAGGCTGCCACCAGAGAATCCAATAGCAGTAGCCATAAAGAAATATTTGATTTTGTTTTTCTTCTCAACAGAGACATCTTTTAGTGCCCTATACAAGACAAAATGGCTGTAGACTACCAGCCCCATCCACCAAACAAAGAAGTATGGAAATACTGACCCACCCACCGGGAAGTACATTGAGTCAAAGACTCTCTGTGCGCCCGCGAATAACAAGCGGCCAGGTAGAAGAAATATGAATGACGCTCCAACGCAGTAATTAAGCCAGATAAACTTCTTTTGCTGAATATCTAGAAATTTGCAGACGAAATGATGGAAGAGAATTGGTATCCAGATTACACCAAAGGCATACGAGATGCGCATGGCATAAAGCGAATACTCTGCACTGTAGTCAGTGGCAATCTGTGTTACGCCAAGTTCATAAACACTGACTGCTAAAGCAAACAGGAACCAGATTCGCCCGACTTTTTTATTAGGACTTCGGAGGAGAACAAATATGCCAATGAGGAATGAAGAAATGCCAGCCAGAAGTCCCGACAAAGCATATGGATTCATTCAATAGTTATGCAGCGGCGTGGACTCCAGAACGAGTTTCAGTAATATATTTTGGCAGGCGAATAATAAATTCAGTTCCTTT
>JANLWZ010000197.1:0-1888 GCA_031364865.1 Elusimicrobiota bacterium | reverse complement strand
GGTTAGCTCAGCGGTAGAGCGCCTCCCTTACACGGAGGATGCCGGGGGTTCAAATCCCTCACCGCCCAGATTTTGATGTCCAAGGGGAATTAAAGTGTTTATAGCTGGCTACGCCGTCATTGTCATCTTGACGTGTTATTTGATCGCGATGAATGTGCATGCCGCCGTAAAACAGTTTCTAAAAGACCGGAACGAAGTACGTCTTTACTCCTTTTTAACGACGCTGGTAATTGCAGGTTCTTTGATCATCGGGCTCTCGGGAGCTATTGTGCAGAAAGTCATCGACACCCAGGCTCAGGTCCTGATCGATACAGCCAGTTCTCCGATCCCGCGTTACAAACATACTTAGCGTTTTTGCCCTCATGGTCTAATGGTTATGACGCAGCCCTGTCAAGGCTGTAATACGGGTTCGATTCCCGTTGGGGGCGCCATTTTTTACTGCTGAGGGGCCTAGAATAATTTAGTCCAGTAGGCCTATTCCGGAATTCTGGACATCGCAGTAGGATGTATGTCGTAGAGTTGGTTCAGGGATGCACCACTCACGAAAAAACAATGAGGTTTTGCTGATGTAACGGCAAAACCTTTTTTTATTTTATGGCCAAGCGTTTTCAATCCTTTACCGCCGTTTTCCTGGCCGGATTCCTTCTGGTGGATCCTGCTTTGGCGCGCGCACTCTCCGAAAGATCCCCCGCGCGCGCCTCACAGCATTCGTCGTTCTTCACCTCACAAGCTTTTAATCCACGTCCTCTCTGGACGCGAATCACGGGGGCCATCCACCATCGGCATGCCGTCACCACCTTTATTACTGGCGCCGGGTTTCTTGGACTCGCAGGTCGCGCCTGGGGATCGCCCGGCGTAGCGCCAGTGGACCTCGACCTCTATAGCAAAGTAGCGGTGTCGGCTATCGGCGAAGGCATCAAAGTGACTACTTATGTGCCGCAGCACATTATTCAGGCGGGGGACACGTTGTGGGGAATCGCTAAAGAGCACGGTATGACGCTGAAAAATTTGCTTGAGTTGAACCCAGGCTACGCTGCAGAGGGCACGATCTTTCCTAGACAAGTCTTAAATATTTCTGGTGTTGAGCCGCTCCAGCTGTCGGACTCTTTGAGCGTTTTGCCTGTGCATGCTCTGCCGACACCGCCTCTGCCGATGGATCCCACGTCATCATTCTTGGACAACATCTTCAATTTCACTCAACAGTTTTCGATCGCCGATGGCATTATGGTTCTGGGCTTGGCACTGTCTGCCTTCCTACTCCTCCGGTACTGGCGCGTCATGGCTGCCACACTTAAAAACCCAAAGAAGGCTGTCGTGGCAGGCTTGGCTGTTGTCTTCGGCCTCTATCTATGGACCCAGGTGCCGGCTCCAAAAGAAACTACGCCTCCAGCACCTGTATGGCCAGCAGCTACCGACACCATTGCTGAGGGACTCTTGCCTGAGGTGACGACTGTGTTCGGCGATGGGCTTCCGGTAACTCCGCGCCTGCGAACTGCAAGAACGACACCGCTGCCACAGCCTCTGAATTCAAAATCACTCGTGGCTTATGAAGCAACACTGCCCCTTCTTGCGGCGTCCAGGCCGGAGATTGAAGAAGAAGATAAAGAAGAAGTCGTGGTCGCAGCAATGAAGGTGTCCGAAATGCCGGCGGATCAGCCTGTCGTGACCATGAGCTGGCAGCAGATGGTCAACGCGCTCATCAAACAGCATCAGGACTTTGCTCGTTTGGAGGATGCCAATACAGAGGCCACAAGCCTTGTGGAAAGCATCGCTTCGAGCCCCCTGTTCACGGTGGCTCCCGTATTTACCACGGAACACAATTATGTTTCTGGTGCAGGATTGGGTTTTGCCGCGAGTGTTCCTTTTCCTTTTCACGGAAACCCTTTAG
>JANLWZ010000262.1:0-6671 GCA_031364865.1 Elusimicrobiota bacterium | reverse complement strand
CTGACTGATCTTGAACTAGAGCGTAAGAATCATGATCTGCTGATTAAGATCCCTCGGACTACAGTCAACATTCAGTGGATGCCGCTTCTCAGCAGGCATTTCATCGCCAATGTAACGATCGACCATCCCTCGGTGCGGGTCAAGGGTCAAAAACCTTCCGATGCGGCAGAGAAAGCGAAACGCGAAGCGAAAGAAGCCAAAGAAAAAGCAGAAGCCAAAGCAGGCAAAAGCCTTCCTCATCTTTTAGCTTCTATCCTGCCGTTTCGTATCGAGAGCTTTGATGTGGATGACGGCAGCGTTTTTTTTCATACCGAGGGAAAAGATCTCAAGGACGATAAACAGGGTGCGGACCTGGAGGCAAAGCTCACAGACATTGTGATCAAGGTTTCCAACCTCACCAATTCTAAAAAGGTATCCGATACGTTGAACGCCACGGCCAAGGCGAGCGCCAGAGTGATGGGTCAAACCCCTTTGTATCTGGCGATGCAAATCAATCCTGTCGCCAAACAGCCACACTTCAGTTATGCGTTTACGCTTGAAGAATTGCCCATCAAGGCCCTGAACCCCATGCTGGATTGGCAATGGGGCGTGCGTGCTGCAACAGGGACCTTTACAGTTTATTCAGAGGCTCTGGCGATAAACGGGGGCTTTAGGGGGTACATTAAGCCGCTTATCAAAGGCATGGAAGTAGCAGAGAAGAAGAACGGCGGCTTAGTTCAGACTGTGAAAGAAACGGCCGTTAGTGTCGTTAACAAAGTGCTTCAAAATGACAAAACAGATCGAGTCGCGACACAGATCCCTTTTGAAGGCAAATTTGAAAATCCTGAGGCCGGTATCTGGGAAGCCCTTACCGAATTGCTTTCTAACGCTTTCAGCAAAGCCCTCAGGCCCAGCTTCGATCCTAAGTTTAAAGGTTAAGGAAATAAACGACTGCTGATCCAGCGGTTGGATTGTCTCGTATAGAGAAGTCTGTCGTGAAGACGGCTCGCTCGACCAAGCCAAAACTCAATTCGTCGGGGTACGATGCGCACCCCGGTCCAGTGAGGCGGGCGCGGCACAGGTTTTCCCGCGAATTTTTTGACGTAGTGGGCTACTGCTTTGAGAAGCGTTGCGCGGGTGGGAAGATTGTGACTTTGTCTGGAAGCCCAGGCACCCAGCTGCGTCTGTCGCGGGCGCGTTGTCCAATAGGCGTCCGCTTCCTTCTCAGAAACGATTTCTGTCTTTCCTTGAACACGCACTTGATGCTCCAGCGGTGCCCAATGAAAAGTAAGAGCGGCCCTTGGCAGGCGCTCTATCGCTCGACCTTTGGGAGACCGTAGATTCGTATAAAAAACAAATCCCCGATCGTCAAAATCTTTTAAAAGGACCATCCGTCCTTCGGGATAATCGTCAGTACCCATAGTGGACAGGCAGGCCGCGGTCGCATCGACGATCTTCGGATGCTTTCGCGCGGCTTTGAGCCAGCTTGCAAAAAGTTGGGTGGGATTCCTGGCCATTTAAATGATTTCGACAGACGTCTCGGGGACCCAGCCGCGCAACCCCTCTTCAGGCACACCAATCTGATGCCAGCCCTGTACGGGTTCCTGCTCTTTCAACAAGATCACCCGGTGCCCTTCCGGAACCGTAAAGTTGGCCGGGTATGACGTGCTCGGTCCACTGCGGACTTCGGCAACATTGGAAACAACGATACCATGCGGGTGTTCCAAAATATAAATCCTTGCCGCAAGCCATAGGACAGAGACACCCACCAGGAAACCGACCAGACCCACAGTCTCCATGCGAACGAGCGGCCTGCCAGAAAGTGCAAAGCCCAGGAAGACACACAGAGAGATAAAACCCAGGCTGCTGAGAAGCGCCCAGACGTTGATCGAAAGAAAATAGAAGATCTTCCAGCAGAGTAATACGAGGGCGCTGGAGGGCAGCCTGGGATCTCCGGCTTTAGAGGAGGCTAGACTGAGATTATCAATCACATCCGGATGGCTCGAATTTAAACGGAACGCTCTTTCATAATGAAGGATGGATTTCCCCAACTGACCCTGGCGGTAATACGCGTTGCCGAGGTTGTATTCGAGCACCCAGTGCTTTTGTCCGACCTGCACGGCGGATTCATACGCCTGCGCGCTTTCACCGAATTTCCCTTCCGCATAGAGTTTGTTGCCCGCTTTATAAGGCACACTCTGCTCGACACCCCAGGCCGGGATCGCGAGCAGCGAACAAAGAAGGATTATTTTTTCCATTGGATTTCCTTTTCCACTTCTTCCATGACATGCATCGCTCGCTCCATAGAGGCTCGGAGGTCTTCCGGCTGCGCCTGCGCCGGCGCAAATTGATAGAGGTCCATCGTTTCCCAAAGGTTCCGGATTTTTTCGCCCGAATGTCCCGAAAGACCGCGCGCTTTCAGGCCTTCGACAATCTGGCGCAGCGACTGCGTCCGTTTTTCAATTCCGAGTTTCGCCGCCAGATAATCCTGCATGACATTCGCGAGATGGCTGCTCGCACCCTTGATATCTTTGCCCGCTAAAAATTCTTCAGTGCGTTGAATATCGGTCTTCGCGCGTGGCAGCGCCTTGCGATATCTGTAAAAAGCGGTATTCGACATGAACAAACGGAAATAAAACCGCACCAGCACGCCGGCCAACAGTAATCCCAAAAGCATGAGATGAAGCACACGGAACCAGGTCCGCTTATAGAGAGGCTCTCCCACAGACGGAATATTTTCGGGCGTATGGATGTAGCGAATGTCATCGCCTAGACGCTTCACGCCGGGCTGCGTACTTCCTATTAGCGGGGCGCCGCTTGCTCCCTGAGGACTGGCCATGGTCGCGCCGCCTTCGGGTGCTGGTGAGACCTGGATCGTGAGAGGCTTTGAGTAAATCGTTTTGTAGGCGCGTTCGCCGAGATCGAAGTACGTGAACGGAATGGCAGGAATCGTAACACCTCCGGAGGCTGTAGGGATGAGGACTGTCTTGAACACTTTTGAGCCTTCTACGATGCCGTCCTTCTTTTCGATATTCGTAGCGGCCGTCGCATCAAAAGTCCGGAAGTTGGTGAGCGGCGGAAGCTGGAGGTCTGGGAGCGATTTAATGTGTCCTCGGCCTGCAATCGTGAGAGAAAGCGTCAGAGGCTGGCCCACGGAGACTTTGGATTTATCCAGTTGCGCGGTCAGCGAGTAGCTGCCGATCGCCCCGCCAAAGGCGGCCGGTTTAGGAGAAGGGAGAGGGCGAACCGTGACGGACACGGGCTCCGTGCGCAGCGTTTTTTCTTCTCCTCTACCAAAGAACTGAGCGAAGAAATTGCTTCCGAAAGGATCCGTTCCAAAATTTTCGAGATTGACGGTGAGTTGTGCCGAGCCTACCTGCGCCTTTCCGGGAAGCGTAGGAAATAGTGCGGTGCGCACTTCCGTCACGTTGTACGGCATCCCTTTATAACTCGTTTGATAATTCCGCTGAGGGGGAAGATCTTCCGCCCAGAAGCCCGTCATGGCTGGAGGCTGGTACCGGGGCTGGCTCATCAAAGGCACGCGGTTGTAAAGACGAAAAGTGAAGACGACGGGTTCGCCGACGTAGGCGATATTTTTATCGACTGTCCCCGTGATGAAAACCGCGTGCGCCTGCTGAGCGGAAGCCGCCGGAGGTGGTGCACCTTCCGGACGGGCCGACCCCTGGACCGCTGACGGATCGCCGCGTGAGACGGTCAGCGTCATCGCTGGCGACTCCACCATTTCTCCTTTAGCCAGAATGCGCACGGGAGGAATCGCGAATTGTCCTTCTTTGGAAGGCGTCAGAACAAAATTGTGCGTAACGCTCGCCGATGCTTTGCCGTTGATCCACGTAAAATTCTGAGATTTCCCGCCGTTGTACACCTGAAAGTCGGGCAGACTTGGAAGCTGGGGATCGGGCACACTCGATCCCGAACCGGTTACCGTCACAGAAAGCACGGCCTGCTCATTGAGCGCAATCTGTGCGCGATCCAGCGACGCGCTGACCTGGAAGTCGGCGGCGCACACGGCTTGCGCCGCAGAGAAAACATAAAAGATAAAAAAGTAAAAAGCTATTTTCTCTTTTATTTTTGATTTTTCCTTTGGTCGTTTACCAGTCTTCATCCTGTCCCGCTCCTTGCTTTGCACCTTGCTGTTTTCCTTTTTTCTTTTCACTGGCGCCAGCAGCCGACAAGAGCCGCTCAGCGTCTTCTTTACTCATTTGGCCTGGTTTAGGTTGATTGGCCTGGTTCTGGTCTTTCTTATCTCCGCTCTTGGGATCCTTGGAAGAGGCTCCTTTGGAGCCGCTTTTGGGCGGAGGAGGATTGTTCTTCGCTTTAAGCGCGACGCCTAAATTATACTTCGCGTCTTCGTCTGACGGATTGGCGCGTAAACTGTCCTTGTACGCTTCGATCGCTTCGACATATTTGCCCTGATAAAAAAGCGCGTTGCCGCGATTGTAGTGACTGCCGCCACGCAAGATCGGATTGGCGGATTTCGCCGCTTCAGTAAAGGATACTTCCGCTTTGGGAAATTCCCCCATCATCATGTTGGCGTCGCCGGCATTGAACTGCAGAACGGAGGAGTAAGGCGTGTCGATGAGACCATCCTGATAGGACTCCAGCGCCTTTTCGTAATGACCGTTTTTAAATTGACGATTGCCTTCTTTCAGCTGCTTTTGGGAAGCGGAAAGCGTAGTAAGTGGTACGAGAATCACGACGACGTGATACGAGAGTCGCCACAGCGCTGTCACGCTTCTCGTACCACGCTGTCTCGTCTTTCGTATCACGATTTTCTCCCCATTTCTGGAATCGAAAGACTTGCCATGAGCAAAAGGATCCCCAGCGCTAACGGCCACTGATAGCGGTTCTCGAACCGGTTGAAGAGGCGGGACTTCTGATCGCCTTGCTGAAGCGCGTCCAAGTGTCTGGCGAGCTCATCCACTTCATCGCCCATGGTACTGGCGCGAAGGTAATGGCCGCCTGTTTCCTGAGCCACAGCAAGCAGGAGCTTCTCATCCATGCGACTCAAAACGACTTCGCCTTTTTTATCCCTCTTATATCCTGATTTGTTTCCCTGCGCATCCAGCACGGGAATAGGTTCGCCGTCTGCACTACCGATACCGATCGGAAATATTTTCAGCCCCACCTTAGCGGCCTCTTTGGCGGCGCCTTGTGGATCGCTTTTGTGGTCTTCTCCATCTGTAAGTAAGACGAGCACGCGGTTGTGACCCTCGCCGGCTTTCAATCCTTTGATCGCGACCCGAATGGCTTCCCCGATCACCGTGCCCGCCATAGGCACGGACGTCGTATCGATCGTATCGAGAATATCTTTAGCCGCTGTTTCATCCACAGTCAGCGGACACTGAACGTAGGCTTGTCCCGCAAAAGCGATGATGCCGATCCGGCTGCCCGCCAACCGATCCATGAGCTGTCCCAGGATCAACCTGGCGTGCGCCATGCGGTTGGGTTTAAAGTCTTCGGCCAGCATAGACTGAGAGCAATCCACCGCGATAAAGATATCGAGCCCTTTTTGTTTGTACTCCACAAGTTTGGAGCCAATGAGTGGTCCGGCTAACGCCAGCACCAGGCATACAAGTCCCGCTGTTCGCAGCCGTTGAATCCAGCGTCGGCGCTGCTTTAATGCATTCGGAAGCATTCGTTCGATCGTGTGAGGATTCCCTAAAGCTTTCAGTGCCAGCTTTCTGCGGCGTTTGAGGAAGCCATGACTGACGGCAATCGCCGTAACAACAATAATCCAGGCAAACATCGAAGGATAAGCAAAATAGTTCATGGCGATGTCCTGAGGAGCGTCACCTGAAGACCGTACCCCGTGCATAGGAAGACCATCGCCACGATCAGCCAGCCGAGATAATGGTCCTGATATTCCCGGATACTCGGGCCCGTGATCTCGGTTTTCTCGAGCGAGTCGATCTCCTGATAGATAGCGTCGAATTCTTTGGAGCTTGTGGCGCGGAAGTATCGGCCGCCGCTCATGCGCGCGATGTCTTCAAGGCCAGGCTCATCAAGATCTTCCTGAATGGGCACCAGCTGCTTCCCCCAAACGGTGTCTACCGGAATGACGGATTGTCCGCGGATGCCCACGCCGATGGTGTAGATCCTGATGCCCATACTGGTAGCGGCTTTGGCGGCGGTGGCGGGATCGATCTCGCCTGCGTTTGAACGGCCGTCCGTTACAAGAATAATGACGCGGCTTTTGGCCGTAGACCGCTTGAGGTGATTGGCCGCTGAAGCGATCGCCGTTCCCACGGCCGTGTTTTCTGTGGAGGTGATGCCGACATCGACTTGCTCCAGGAACTCGAGCAGCGCGCCATAATCCAGCGTCAACGGACACTGCAGCAGTGAGACCCCAGCGAAAACAACGAGCCCCATCCTGTCAAACTGCCGATGCGAGACAAATGACTTTGCGGCCTGCTTGGCGATGGCCATCCTGTCTTTAGGATTAAAGTCGAGTGCGCGCATGGAGCCGGACGTATCCAGCGCCATCATGATGTCGATGCCGCGCGCCTTCGCTTCATCGCCCTTCATCACGGTCCTTGGCCGCGCGAGCGCAATCACAGCAAGAACAAGCCCTCCATACACCAGATAGTCCGGGACTTTCTTAAACCGTGAACGCAGCGTTTCAGGCAAGGAAACTAAAATTCGCAAAGCGGGGAAAGGCAGCCGCGCAAAGA
>JANLWZ010000164.1:0-4702 GCA_031364865.1 Elusimicrobiota bacterium | reverse complement strand
CGCTCTATGACTTTGGTTTTCTTACCAAAGCCAAGCAGCAGCTTGAGGAGATCCTTGGCGCACTGAAGCAGGATATCGAAGCCGGCATGCCGATTATTTTTCTGGAGCCGGGATGTGCGTCGGTTTTCCGAGATGAACTTGTGAACCTTTTTCCCAAAGATCTTCTCGCCCTCAAGCTCAGCCAGCAGACATTTCTCCTGAGCGAGTATGTCCTGAAGAATCCCGCTTTTGCGGCGAAGCTCGCGGCGACAACATCCGCGCCCGAAGCGATCCTTCAGACGCATTGCCATCAAAAGTCCGTCTTAAGCGGTGCTTCTGACAAACAACTGCTTGAGCGGCTGGGGTATCGCGTGCAGGAGCCAGAGTCCGGCTGCTGCGGCATGGCCGGAGCCTTTGGCTTTGAGGAATCTCATGAAAAGATTTCGAATCAGCTCGGCGAGCGAGCATTGATGCCGGCCATTCGAAAGGCTGGCCAAGAGACGGTCAGCGTAGCGAGCGGATTCTCATGCCGGGAACAGATCAGGCAGGCGACGGGACGAGTGCCGAAGCATCCGGCGGAACTGCTGCAGGCAGCGCTTCAATGCCAGTCGTGATAGAGACCTTCTAGAGCTTTTTCCGGCGTCATTCCTGCCTCTGCAGCAAAAGCGTTTTCGAAAGTCCCGCCTTTATCGCGAAGCCTATTCAGCACCCGGGGAATCCAGGATTCTCCCCTCACCTTCGCGACCCAGATGACCAGAGCTTCGGATTCGAGATACGCCAGATGCATATGGAGCAGTGTTCCCTGCTTCTGAGCGACGAGCTTTTGAATGTCCGCTAAGCTGAGCCAGGGATAGCCTTTCACTTCCCTGCGGATCTCTTCCAGGCGCCTATCTTTCCAGAAGCCCTGCGATATGCCGTGCTGCGCGCAGAATTCCGCGATACCTTCCGAAGCCCAGGATGGCAGCTCTTGCGGATACAGCTGATAAAGGAAGGCGTGCGTCATTTCGTGGCGCGCGCGATGTTTGAATTCCTCGTCCCCTCCAGGCACGTCATCGACACGAATGCGGATTTTTCCGTCCCGCCGGTCAAAAAATCCTCCGATGAAGGGCGCGCGCCACGCATCCATAAATTCTTCCGTCGTAAAAACGATCACCGGGATCTTCTTGGGAGGCGAGACGCCGAAGAGGCCGGAAAGGTCGAGATACATCTCATTTAAATACCGGACGGCATCCCACGCTTTGTCGCGGTTCTGCGCGCCATAGAATTGCACGTCAAAATGTGAAAAAGCCTGACTGGTGAGATTGGATTCGATCTCTTTGCCGCGCTTTTCCCAGAAATCTTGAAGGGTGGAATCGATCTCCATCGCCTTCTGCTGCATGGCAAAGCCTTCCTGCTCCTTTCCGTCAAAATACTGAAGAATCCAGCCCTTGACGAACAAGGCTGCGCCGCACCCCGGTTCTTTCGCGAGCACGGGCTCAAGCTTAAGCTTGGCACAGCCCACATCCTTGTTCTCCAGGCATTCCGATGCCGCGGCTACTTTCCATGTCGCTTCAGGGCTGCAGCCCGCGGAGCCTTGCAAGGGAGAAACTAAAAACCAGAGCCCAGAAACCAGAATAACGGCACTTTTGCGACGCATAGGCGGCAGTATAGCGTTTTGGGATATACTTGGGCTTCGTATGAAAAAAGGGCGCGTTTTCTTAGTCGGTGCAGGACCCGGTGACCCCGGGCTATTGACGCTGCGCGGGCGCGACGTTTTATCCAAAGCCGACGTGGTCATTTACGATGCTCTCATCAATTCCCAGATCCTTCAATGGGCGCGCCCCGGCGCCGCACGCGTGTTTGTCGGAAAACAAAGCAGTTCCCACACCAAAGAACAATCCGAGATCAATGCCCTGATGGTCCGTAAAGCGCGCGCTGGTAATCTGGTCGTGCGCTTGAAAGGCGGCGATCCTTTTCTCTTTGGTCGTGGCGGAGAAGAAGCCGCCTATCTGGCCGACGCCGGCGTGCCTTTTGAAGTGATTTCAGGAGTGACCTCCGCTTCAGGCGTTGCCTGCTACGCGGGCATACCCCTCACCGACCGCCGCCTTTCCTCCATGGTCACGTTCATCACAGGACATGAAAGCCAGGGAAAGACGTCCGCTCCCGTAGACTGGGCGAGACTTTCCCGCGAAGGCACCCTCGTCATTTACATGGGACTTCGCCAGCTTCCTTCGATCACTGATCGGCTCCTGCGCCACCTATGGGATGCTAAGACTCCTGCCGCAGCGATCCACTGGGGAAGCACCGTGCGTCAACAGGTGGTCGAAGGCACCTTAGGCGATATTGCCGGCAAAGCGCAAAGCGCGAAGCTGACTTCCCCCGTGCTCGTGATCCTTGGGAAAGTGGTCTCCCTGCGAAAGAAAGTACGGTGGTTTGATACGCGTCCGCTTTTCGGGAAGAAAATTGTCGTGACCCGCGCCTCCGATCAGGCACCTGAATTCATCCGCCTCCTGGAAGAAGCCGGCGCCGAAGTCATCTCTTTGCCCACGATTGAGATTGTGCCGCCGGTGTCCTGGAAACCGGTCGACCAGGCGATCGACATGCTCCCGGCCTTTGACTGGATTTTATTTACGAGCATCAACGGCGTTTCCATGTTCTTCAACCGCATGAAAGCGCTGGGAAGAGATATTCGCGAGCTCAAAGGGATCCGCATTGGCGCGATCGGCCCTAAAACCAGCGGCCGGCTTCAGGCTCTTGGTTTAAAAGTGGATATTTTCCCGGAGGAATACCGCGCGGAAGCCCTGGCGGATGCGCTCGGCAAAGTACAAGGACAGCGCATCCTGCTCGCGCGCGCGCAGGACGCGCGCGACATCCTTCCTAAAACTCTCCAAGACAGCGGAGCTCGTCTGACTATTGCTACGGTCTACAGGACGCTGAAACCCCGAGGATTAGCCGCCGATTTACGAAAACGTCTGACCGATGGCGAAATCGATGTCGTCACGTTCACCTCCTCGTCAACCGTTGATGGTTTTATGCAGCACTTAGGTTCCAAAGAACGAAAGCGCCTCTTCCAATCCACGAAAGCAGCTGTGATCGGTCCCATCACAGGAGACACGCTTCGCGACTACGGCATTCAGCCCGCGATCCACGCCTCCAAATACACGATTGAAGCGCTGGCTCAGGCTATCATCAAGCACTTTTCATGAAAAGCGTGGTACGAGAACCGAAAATGCGTGGTACGAAAGTCCTTACGACGCAGCGTCCCTCGTACCACGCCGTCACGCCTCTCGTACCACGCCCTGCTTTGCGCTCAACGCTCTTATTGGCGCTGCGGCGCGCCGGAAAACTCATCCGCGCCAACATCGATCGGCGCACAGCCGTTTCTTTTAAAGACGAAGGTCAAATCAACATCGTGACCTGGGTCGATAAAGCGGCCGACCGGCTGATCCAGAAAACCATTCGGGCGCGCTTCCCTGAGCATGACCTGCTCACTGAAGAATCGTTGCCCAGCGACCGCGGCTCTGCCTATAAATGGATTATCGATCCGCTGGACGGCACCACCAACTTTGCCCATCATTTTCCCCAGGTATGCGTTTCTATCGCCCTTGAGTACAAAGGCGACATCGTGCTGGGCGGCGTTTACGACCCTTGTCGCGATGAGCTTTTTCTCGCGGAAAAAGGTCGCGGCGCCTGGCTGCTCCATCGCGGCAAGAAGCGTCGCCTGAAGACTTCTCCGGCAAAAGATTTAAAGCAGTCACTCCTCCTCACGGGATTCCCGTACGATCGCCGCGAACGCATCGATCTTTACCTCAGCTACGTCAAAGCCTTCATGACCTCCATCCAGGGGATTCGGCGCGCGGGAGCCGCGGCGCTGGATCTCTGTTGGGTCGCCTGCGGCAGAGTCGATGGCTACTGGGAGTGGCGCTTGAAACCCTGGGACTGCGCGGCAGGAAAGCTTATCGTGGAAGAAGCGGGAGGGAGGATGTCGGATTTTTCAGGAAAGAAGTTCTCGATTTACGGCCAGCAGACGCTCGCTACGAATGGGCGGATTCACCGTCAAATGCTCCGCGTGATGCGTCCTCTTTCGCGGTAACCGGCTGGTCGGGAATCCAGAAGCTGAACGTACTGCCCTTGTCGACTTCCGACTCCACGCGTATCTCCCCTTTGTGTGCGTTTACAATAAATTTTACGACCGCCAGACCTAAACCGTAGCCGCCGGAACGATCCCCCGGCCGGACCTGTTGAAATTTGTCAAAAATACGCGACTGCGCTTCGCGCGGAATACCACGTCCGGTATCGGAAACAGAAAAGACCGTCTTCGAGCCCAATCGAGAAACATCCACGGTGATCGTCCCGCCCGGCGGTGTGAATTTGATGGCATTCCCGACGAGGTTGTCCAGCACGCGTTCCAACAGCTTCGGGTCTCCTGTCGCGATGATGCCATTCACTCCCACCTCCATTTTAAGGATGACGCCTTTTTGCTGAGCCGTCACGTTGAAAATGTTACCCAATCGCTCCAACATCTCATCGATCGAGAGAGACTTCACTTCCATTTCAATCTTACCTTGCTCGAAACGCACCACGTCCAGGATGTCGGAGATCATCTGTGTCAGCCGATTCCCTGCTTCGCGCGCCATCCCCAGATACTCGAGCGTCTTCGGTGGCGCTTCTTTAAGCTGCCGCTTCAAGAGATCCAGGTAGCCCATGATGGCGGATAACGGTCCGCGCAGATCGTGCGTAATGC
>JANLWZ010000148.1:0-6703 GCA_031364865.1 Elusimicrobiota bacterium | reverse complement strand
GTCATCCGTTGAATTTTCTTTTTCCTTGGCCGGCTGAGCCTCCTGGGGGACTTCTTTTTCCTTGCGAGGCTGAACGTCGAACCCGGCTTCCTGTAGTTTGAGGAGCAAGGCATCCGCAAGCGGATTCCAGAATAATAGTATGCCTATGCTGAGAATAAGCGCCGCGATGACAATATATTCCACTGTTCCGGCGCCTTTGCGATCTAGATTGATATTTCGCATCAAATTGAATGCTCTCGAGGTGGAGTCAGGCGTTATTATACTTTTCTTCGGAAACCCCCTTTCTCCCTCGTGGTAAAATACTGTCCGCCCATGGCCCACCTCCTCATGATTGAAGATGATCTGCATATCGCCAAAGCGCTTGCCGAGTGCCTGGAAACGAATGGTCACCGCGTAAGAATCGCCTACACCGCCAATGATGGAGCGCAAATGGCGATGGATCACCGGCCGGATCTTGTCCTCTGCGATGTCATGCTGCCGGATGCCACCGGCTTTCAAACCGTAGCCAAGCTCAGGCAATTTCCGGAAACCAGCAGTACCCCCATCATTTTAATGAGCGGCGCCGCCACGCACCCCAATCAAATCCGGCTTGGCACCATGATGGGCTGCAATGATTACGTCGTGAAGCCCATTAATTTAGAAATCCTCTTACAGAAGATTGACCACTTACTTGAAACGTCATCTACCTCTGCTTATGTTCCGCCAGTTCCCGAAATGAACACGGCACGTCAGGCTGCAGCCGTCCTGGAAATACCGGCGATGCGGATGAGCCCTGTCGCTCGTCCGGAGTTCCAACCAAAAGCCAAAACGCCACCCGCTCCGCCCGTCTCAAAGCCGCTCCCCGTAGTGCGTTTGGCACCCAGCCATAATCTCAAGGTGAGCGCCACTTTACTTGCACTGCATCTTGGCCTGACGGTAGTCCATGGCATTCAATATTCTGCCCCTTCGCAGGACATCCTGCTTAATCTTTCAAAGACGCTGCAGCTTTGGGCCGTTCTTGCCGGGCTACTTGTTTTTGCAGCCGGTATCTTTAAAGTGGCGTTAGACGCACGATCGGCATTGAGGATTGCAGGATGGGCAAGTCTTCCTCTGGTCCTGCGGACATTTTTGCAGGTACTCGGTGTCAGCAGCTCGGCTCTGACCTTTACAGCGCGGGATCTCTGGCCGGTTTTCGACGCGGGCGCGCTGGCCTCTGTCATCACCATAAGCTTACGGCTGCGGTGGCAACCCAACGGCAGACTGATGAAGTCGATCGCCATGATCTTCCTGCTCGTACCAGCCTGGATCCTCATCTTTTGGACCCCGTGAGCTCTTCCCGTCGAGGCCTCTACTACTTTCTCGTCTACCTGATCTTCTATACGACTTTTGTTCTCATCAGCGCCTATCAACCAGCACTTTTGGAGCATGAAATCGGAGGCGTCACGCTGGCTCTGCATGGGGGAATTTTCCTGATCGTATGCGCCATAGGAATGGCCATGCTTTATTGCTGGGCTTGCCGGGAAAAGAACACGTGACGTATCACGCCTCACACCTTGGCATAGGCATCTTCGCTCTCTTTATCGCCTTTACGCTTGGTCTCAGTTTTTATTTCGCCAGGCAAAGCACGTCGGCAAAGGGATATTTTGCCGCACACGGGCAGATTCATTGGTTTGTGAATGGCATCGCCTTCGCAGGCGATTACCTCTCCGCGGCCTCCTTTCTGGGAATCTGCGGGATGATTGCCTTCTATGGATACGATGGCTTTCTTTACTCTATTGGTTACCTCGCAGGATGGGTCGTGGCGCTCTTCGTCATCGCCGAACCGGTGAAACGTCTCGGGCGCTATACCTTTGGGGATGTGCTGGATCACCGCTTCCAGTCGCGCGGCATCAAACTGGCCGCCGCGCTCAGCACGCTGGTCGTCAGCCTTTTCTATCTTATTCCACAGATGGTCGGCGCGGGCGCTCTCATCAAACCCCTGTTTGGCCTGCCGCATTGGTCAGGCGTGATCCTTGTGGGAAGTGTTGTGATCACAATCGTGGTAACGGGAGGGATGGTTTCTACAACCTGGGTTCAATTTTTGAAAGGTGGGCTGCTCGTGGTGTTCAGCACGATATTGACCTTGCTCATCCTGCAGCGCGGACTACGAGTGAACGTGCCGGACGCCTTGCGCGATCCCTCTGTGAAAATGTTCGCGTCCAGCGCTGTGCCGGTCGGCCATGTCGCCAGCCTGCCGGAGGGCCAGACCGCTACGGGACCGCTTGGGCCTCTGGCTTATTTAAGGACGCTGTCGCGCAGCGTGATCGTGCAATGGTCTCGCGATTACGATTCTGAAACACCCGCCTATAGTCAGCGCCGCACCGCCGGGAGCGATGTGCTGCGTCCCGGGAACAGCCCGACGTTTAAAGGCGTACGCAACAAAAGAACTCAAGACAAACTCAATTTTCTTTCGCTCATGCTTGCTCTGTTCGCAGGCACTGCGTCGCTTCCCCATATCCTGATCCGCTATTACACCGTCAAAGATCAGGCCGCAGCACGGAAAAGCACGGCGGTTGGGATCGCCGCCATCGGATTTTTTTATGTCCTGACGCTCTTTCTTGGGCTTGGCGCTATGACGAGCGGCGCCTTGGATGTTTCCAACAGCAATATGGCCGCCCCGCTGCTGGCGCGATCGTTCAGCGAATGGCTGTTCGCGATGATCTCTGCGATCGCCTTCACCACAGTCCTGGGTACGGTGAGCGGCCTTATCCTCGCTGCAAGCGGCACCGTCGCTCACGACCTTCTGAAAAGCGTTTTCAAGATGGAACTGACTGAGCAGGCTGAAGTTCGTGCCGGAAGGTTGACGGCCGTGGGCGTGGGTGCCATCGCCGTTGTTTTGGGGATACTCTTTGAAAAGATGAACGTGACGTTTCTTGTCGGCTGGGCGTTCAGTATCGCCGCTTCCGCAAATCTCCCCGCGCTGACCATGCTGCTCTTCTGGAAAGGAACCACCAAGCAGGGTATTACCGCTTCAGTATTTGTAGGGATGCTGTCGTCTCTGGCGTGGATACTTCTCAGCGGCGACACGTACCGAGACGTTTATAGCCTCGATCCTGCACGCTCCATCGTCCCGTTCAGCCAGCCAGGCATTGTGACCATTCCTCTGGCCTTCGTGGTCCTCATCGCCGTATCGCTCTGCACGCGTCCGAAAGCTTCCGCCACCGCCGAAATTTAGTTCTATTTAATAACGATTTCGAACAATGTTCTCATGTTCGATTTTGCGGCTTTGGAATTGATATTTTTTTGATCCACTTCATGTGATTTCGGTTTATCCTCACCGTAGCCAATGACGGCCACCCGGCTGTTGGGAATGCCGCCTTTTCGGAGATACTCCTGGACAGCATCTGCTCTTCTCTCGCTCAACTTCTGGTTGTACTCGTCAGAGCCTTCCGCGGACGTATACCCCGAAATGCGAATGAAGGTTTTCGGGTTGTCATGCAGGACTTTGATGTCTTCGTCCAGTAACGCCTTGGCGGAGGGCGTCAAGGAGGATTTGTCGAAGTCGAAATGCGTATCCTGGAGAACGATAACCTTTTCCTTGATCGGGGCGGCTGCCACAACCGGAGCGACAACTGCCGCTTGTTCTTTCTTCTTGGCACAATCGAATTTGTAAATCAAGGCGAGGCGTTGGGCAGCGCCGAGCTCTCCGGTAGGGACAAAGGCGTAGTCGAGATTAATGCGCTCCGTAATCTGCAGACCGATACCAAGGGTAAAGTTCGTCCACCCGCCCAGATCCGGATTGGGGTAATTGAACTGATAACCGCCGCGAAGCGCGATGAATGAAATCGGACGGACTTCGCCGCCAAACCTCATTCGGTTGACGCCGCCGGGCTGCAACTCGCCGGCCACCGCCAAGAGCAGCGGTTTGATCGGATAATACGACGCTCCGAGGTGCCATGCGGAATTTAAAGAATATTCTTGATAGCTGTTGGCAAGGTTGAGATTGGCATAGGTCGCACCCAGCTTGAACGTGGAAAACGGATTCCACAAAAGTCCTAAGTCCGCCATATAAGAGGAATAGTTGGTGCCCGCCAGATATTGCTGGTTGGTCTTGAGTGTACTGCCCACAGAAAGGCCGCTCCCGATCTTTTTCCCCCAACCCACCCTCGCACCGATGGCGCCGGCGTGATAGTTGTCCGTCTGATTTCCGTTCGTATCGCGGCCTTCAAAGCTACCGTTAGATGTTGTTTCCAGCGCCGCGGCGAAGCCGCCCAGCTTGCCGATCGGCATGCCAAAGATCCCGACTTCCCGTATGGAATCGCCAACATTGCTGGTGTGATGGAGACCCACTTCCTTACCGCACAAATCACCCAGTCCGGCGGGATTCCACATCAAGGTTTCCGAACATTCCGCAACGCCCACAAAGGCGGATCCCATCGACATTGCCCGGGCGGTGCCGCCCTGGTTCGTCAAGGGAGCAGCTTTGTTGCCTACCGAGAAAGTTTCCTCAGCGGCCCACGCTCGACTGGTCAGTCCTACCGCGCACAAAAATCCAATTCGCATCCATTTCATTTTCATCAGTTCCTCCCGAATCAGTGTTTAACGACAAATTTCTTTAATTTACGTCTGTCGGAAATCCCGGAGTCATAGTTCAGGTGCAAGAGATAGAAGTAGACTCCCGGAGCCAGCCATGCCGTACGAATCGTTGAGGACTGCACGCCCACGAGCTTTTGCTCGGTCACTTTGGTGACGATGTCGCCGATTTCGTTGTACACGCGGATTTCCGCATAGCCCGCTTCCGCCATGGTGTAGACAATATTGGCGGTCGCCTCGTTGGCCGGTGATGGGTAGATATAAGAGGCTGGGCCCGACGCCGACGGTGCCAGCAGGACCGGCGAGACAGCGCCAATTTTCGTTACAAAGGCGTCAAAGGCGCCAGCATTGGCCGCCTGAAACGGAACGGTCGTGTCAAAGTCTGTCGAATTGGTCCATCCAGCGACATAGATGTTGTTGCTGGAGTCCAAGGCAATTCCCTGAGCGGCTTGATCGGTGACGCCGCCGAGATACGTGGAGAACACAAACGTTCCACCGGTGGGGCCGACTTCTGTGATAAAGGCTTTTGCGGTAGCGCCCAGAACGGTCTGTCCCGGAAGCGGATTCACTGTGGGGAAATCGCCGGAGGTCGTACGACCGGAGACGTAAGCATTTCCTGCTCCATCGACAGTAATTCCCATCGCGCGATCGTCCGTAGACGCGCCGAGATAAGTGGAGTAAACGCCATCGCTGGACCCGCCGCCGTTACCAATGCGCAGCTTGAAGACGTACGCATCCGGTGCCGTTCCTATTGTGGTCTGCCCAATCGTCGCGTAACCGATTTTTGGAAAGTCTGCCGAAAAGGTAAATCCTGTAATGTAAACATTGTTCGCAGAATCGAGCGCGATCGCCGAACTATCGTCAATGCCGCTTCCGCCCACATAGGTGGAGTAGAGGCGATTAGCTCCGGTGGGATCGACTTTGACGATAAAGGCATCAAAGGCACCCGTGACCGTGGTCTTGAACGCCGCGGCCGATGGAGGCGCCAGCGGAAAGATGGGAAACGCATCCGCCGCTTGGCCGCTCACATAGGCATTGCCCAGGCTGTCGATAGCGATTGCATTGGCTTGATCCGAGCCCGTGCCTCCTATGAAACTGGCATATCGCCTGCCGCCGGCGGCGCTGAAACTTGCGACAAAGCCGTCATTGGCTCCACCGATCGTGTCCTGGAATACACCCACGGATACAGGGAAAGCGGCGGACGTGGTCAACCCGGCAACATACGCAATACCGGCTGCATCGACGGCAATCGCATTGCCGTTTTCCGTGCCCGCATTACCCAAATAGGTGGAGTACACCAACGCCGTACCAGCGGCGTTGATCGCTGTGACGAAAGCATCCGTTCCACCGCCATTGGCGGCTTGAAAGGCCGCGGCTGTGGGATAGCCGACTCCGGTGGTATTTCCGGTGATGTACACGATTCCGAGTGCGTCGACGGCGATGCCGTTACCCTGATCATTGCCACCGCCGCCGAGATACGTGGACCAGACAACGGCCGATCCGGCGGCATTAATCTTGGTCACAAAAACATCGCTGGCGCCGCCGCCGTTGGCGGCTTGAAATTGTCCGGCCGCGCCGGGGAAGAGGTTAGATGCCGTGGCGCCCGTCAGATAGGCATTGCCACTCCCATCGACATCGATCGCAAACGCGCGATCGTCCACCGTGCCGCCCAAATAACTCGAATAGGCTATGGAGGGGTCAATGACCAATTCCTGACCGCGAATATAATCGCCGATTTCAAAGCGAACCAGATTCCGTCCGGCCAGCACAAAACGCCCGCGTACGGGAATGCGCTCGCCGGCGATGGTCTGGAAAACGACCGGCGCCTTAAACGCTACTTCATGGCCGGTTTTGAGACTTAAAATCAGTTTCCCTTCACGATCCAAACTCACGCGATCGGCGCCCTTGAAATGCATACGGATCACATCCGCATCGGCACCCGGCGCCACGATAAAGGAATACTCCAACTGCTGCGGATCTCCTTCATAGATCATGTCGATCCCGGGGTAAACCTGGCTGTAGACGACCTTCGAATAATGAGGCACGTTGGTCTGCCATTTTTTGGAATCATTTCCGAGAAAGTAATTGCTCTTGCCTGTCAAAAGACCCGCACCCCGGACGGCTGGGTTGGGGTTGCTTCCTTTAAGTAAGA
>JANLWZ010000127.1:0-4273 GCA_031364865.1 Elusimicrobiota bacterium | reverse complement strand
TGGGTGTTCAACTCCGCTCGCCGTCGAGTAATAGCCCTGGGCCAGCTATGTACATGCTGTTGCCTCGGTTCACTCAGGCGATGGATACAAATGAGGAGCGAGCCTTGTGTCTGCGAAGGTAACCACACGTGCTACGCTGCGCCAGCCACGTTGCTAGCACAAAGGCTATTAAGCCATGTGGGCTCAAGAGCACCTCAAAAGTGAAGATGAGCATCAAATGCTAAACTTCTTCGGAAGTATGCCACTTTACCTTACAAAACCTACTTTACCTACCATATTAACATTTAACTGTTATTTTTTAAATTTTAATTTTTGGTATTTTCAATTTTTGCTATTTCTAGATTGGGGTAGATATTTAGCAATGATGTACTAGGAGGAAGAAGCTAACCCTTTTTTGGCAGCGCATATGCCTAAGCTACACTAGTGAAATCTGACACATGAAACTATTTTAAATAATCCTATTGATTCTTTGTGGTTGTGCTGACAAATATTGCGGTAGTTCATGTGTTTTGTGTCCTCTCCGATCAATGTTGGATAAGAATCTTGGGGTTTGTGGCGTTACTTACTGCGAACAATAATGCGATAGAGGTTGTTTCGGTCACAGATCTCATTTTTGTAACGAAGATGGCAGAGTGGAAAACCTACTCGGACGCCGGGTTGTGGGAGAGAGGACTTATTTCTAACCCTACTTCTTCGGTATGGAGTCGAGCCACCAGGACGTAACGGTAGGGCCGGTGACCTACAGAGGATTTTTTCTATACCTCCTCGCCTCAATTTTTCTCTAAGGTCCGTCGATTGTTCTTGGCGAGGGGAGGTCCCCGATAACATCTTTCGATTCTGAAACGAACTTTAAACTCATCATAATTATATTTATTTATTATTGAGCAACTCCCCGGTGAGTTTTTTTACACGGATTGTAGCCCATCAATTGTAGGTCATGATATGCCTGCCATTATTAGGGCATAAAATACCCGTAACTAATAAGTATAATTGACAATGAAAGTCCGCGATTTAGCTCAACAAACATCAGTCATCTTTGACAGATGGTAAATATAAGACTCCAATTCCATTATGCTACTGCTATTTAATGCACTATCATAGAATAATTTGTGAAATGAAGCCATCCATGAACGGGCTTCCTAAAAAAATTGACGGAGCGGTACTTTACAAGGTTAACGCAGAAATTACTTACAGTTTATGTTTGACAAAATTTGTAAAAATTAATTTTTCTTCGGCAATCAACAGCATGAAAGCGGCTTCCGCTCCAATTCCGATGCGCGCGCCTACAATGTTGGCGGAAATGCCGGCTTGTCCATGGGCAAACGCGGAAAGCTTCTCCTGGACATAGGCGCCCATCACAACAACGCCGGATCTCCAGGCCAGATCATCCCCGACATTCCCACGAATCAGTACAACCAAGAGATCGAGAAATTTTCGCCCACCCCTGCCGCGCGGCGAGCCGTCCAATCGTCTTATGTGCGTTCGTCCTATTTGCTGCCGCTGCCGCAGGAAAGCCTTGCCGCATTTCGGTTTTTTGGCTCCGAAAGGGAGTCGGATCTTACCAATCCTGGGGAGTCGATCGATCTAGAGCGTTTTGAGCAAAGCAAAGGCGCGGAGCTTCAGCTGAATCTGCCGCTCGGATGGCTCGTGGGAGGCACTTTTATCGAAGACCGGCTGGAAAATCGTGACGAGACTACGCCCACGTCAAGTTACAGCGGGTCTCTCCAAAATTGGGGACTTTTCGTGCAGGACACGTTTCAGTGGAAAGCGCTCTCTCTCATTCCCGGGCTGCGCTTTGACCACCACAGCACGGGCGGCGATTCTACGAATCCCCGTGTTCAAGTGATCACAGAAGTTACGCCATGGCTGCGCGTGAGTGGTGATGCCGCTCGCTCGGAGCGCGCGCCAACGCTGGATAACCTTCATGCCACCTTCACCGATGTTGGCGGAGGCGTCTCCTATCAAGGGGATCCGACGCTGCGATCGGAAAAAGCGTGGAGTTATAACGCCGGCTTCGAGATTCATGAGGACTCGACGAGCGCGCGCTTGACGTACTATCATTCGAACATTTCTGATCTCCTGCAGACCACTCCGGGACCTGTGTCCACCACGGTGAATGTCCGTGATGCGAGACGGCAAGGCGTGGAAATGGAGTTCACGCATCCTTTGGGAGACCGTCTGCGTCACAGTCTGAACTACACCTACCTCGACCACCGCGGTCAGCCCGCCGGATTCGCAGACGACGTCGCGCTGAGCTTAAGCCCACGGCATACGGCGCATGAGAGTCTGCGCTGGACCCCGACCAAGCGATTAACGATTGATAACCGGCTGGATTACGTCGCCGAAAGCTTTGAAGGAAACAACGAGAGCGGCGATAAGCTGGGCGATCGGCTCTTGTGGAACATGCGCTTTGCTTATCAGCTCAGACAGCTGGACATCTTCGTGGGAGTCGACAACATCACCGGCACGCACTATCACGAGCGCTCAGGCTATCCGCAGCCGCCGCAGACCTTTTACAGCGGTGTCTCACTCCGATTATGGGGATAAGGCGCGAGAAATGGGAGAAATTCCTTACCACACTGCAGAAGTGTGAGCGCGTGCTTGTCGCTTTCTCCGGTGGCGCTGATTCCACGCTGGTGCTTGCGGCAGCGCGCAAAATCATGAGACGCGAGGATGTCCTCGCCGTCACGGCCGTGAGCGCCTCGCTTCCTCTAAAAGAGCGAAAGGCTACACACGCTTTAGCCGCTCTTCTCGGTGCCGAGCACTTAGAACTCGAAACGCAGGAGCTCTCCAATCCCTCCTACGCGTCCAACCCGAGCAATCGCTGTTATTTCTGCAAAGACGAGCTCTATGGCAAGCTTGCACCGCTCGCGAGTGCGCGCGGCATGGTGATGGTGGATGGTTTCAACGTTTCCGACCGCAGCGACTATCGCCCCGGTTTTCAGGCTTCGCAGAAATGGAATGTTCAGCATCCGCTCGATGATTCCGCTCTGGGCAAGGGAGATATTCGTGTTCTCAGCCGCTGGTTAAAGCTGCCGACATGGAACAAACCGGCGAGTCCCTGCCTGTCGTCCCGCATTCCTTACGGTACACCCGTTACCGTGGAACGGCTGCGCATGATCGAAAAAGCGGAAGAAGCGGTGAAGTCTCATGGATTTTCTGTTGTGCGCGTCCGGCATTTTGAAACGGAAGCGCATGTGGAAGTGCCGCTGGAAGATATTCCGCGGCTTCTCCAAAAAAACATCTGGCCCGACGTAGAACAGAAGATATTGTCCTGCGGCTATGAAAAAGTATGGGCTGACCCGCGCGGCTTTAAAAGCGGCCGTCTTAATTCTCCGACGGAAAATCTCGCCGCAAAATTAGCTAAAAAAAATTAAAAGAACTATAATTTTTTCACCTTGAGATCACTTGGCCGCCACTTGTTGATCGAACTTTATCACTGCGACCCAAAAATCCTCAACGATGTTCATAAAGTCGAAGCCATCATGGTCGAAGCCGCGAAAGTGGCCAAGGCCAGGATCGTCGATGTTGTTTTTCATACCTTCAACCCGCACGGCATCTCCGGTGTCGTCGTGATTGCCGAATCCCATCTCGCGATCCACACCTGGCCTGAGTACAATTTTGCATCGCTGGATGTGTTTACCTGCGGGACCGAGATCAACCCCTGGCGTGCTTATCATTTTGCCGCCAAAAAATTTAAAGCCAAAAATATGACAGCGATTGAAATGAAACGCGGCATTCTGCCGCTGCCTTCGCGTCTCCTCAAACACAAACCTTCCTGATTGGCATGAGTCCGTCGTCCTCCTGGTTCACCGAAAACTATACGCCGTTTGATGCGCGACGCCACAAACTGCGCCGCATTCTGGTGCAGAAACGCACACGCTTTCAAAAAGTCATGCTCGCGGATTCCTATTCGTTCGGCAGGTGCCTCATTCTTGACGGCGAGTTGCAGTCGGCGGAGCGCGACGAATTCATTTATCACGAAGCACTGGTCCATCCGGCGATGATGCTTCACCCGCGCCCGCGGCGCGTGCTGATTCTGGGGGGCGGAGAAGGCGCCACCGCGCGCGAAATCCTGCGGCACGCATCGGTGCAGCAGGTGACGATGGTGGATATTGATGGGGAAGTCGTTGCCTTTTGTCAAAAACATCTGCGCTCCTGGCACCGGGGTTCCTTTGAGCATCCCAAGACGCGCCTTCTTGTGGGTGATGCGAAGCGATTCATTGAAACATCCGATGAAAAGTTTGATGTGATCCTGTCGGATCTTCCTACG
>JANLWZ010000119.1:0-6967 GCA_031364865.1 Elusimicrobiota bacterium | reverse complement strand
GAACCTTGGCAAGGTCCCATTCTACCATTGAACCACACCCGCGGTAGGACGACTCAGACAGCACGAATTCTACAACTTTTTAAAGATCTGCCCAGGACAGGAGTTGAACCTGCAAGCCTTTCGGCATACGCACCTCAAGCGTACGTGTCTGCCAATTCCACCACCTGGGCATTAAATTCAGAGCAGAGAGCAGAAAGCAGAGTGCAGATTACAATCTCATGCTTTCTTGCAAAAACCAGTTCTGCTGACTGCTCTCTGCTCTCTGCTTTGAAGTACTAGGTGCGGGTGGGATTTGAACCCACGGCTGTATGCTTTTGCAGAGCATTCCCTTGGACCGCTCGGGCACCGCACCAAATCTTATCACGGACCAACAGGGCCGCCTGTGGCACCCGGCAGCGATTCCAACAGCGAGCGCTGATTCTTCCGAGACGAAAAAATCGTCAGCATGACCGAAGTAATCACAAAGATGACCGCCATGAAGGTCGTCACCTTTTTAATAAAGGCGGAACCGGAAGGGGCCGAAAAGAGCTGATCACCGCCTCCACCGCCTAAGAGGTTGCCAAGGCCTGCGCCTTTGCCGGCTTGAAAAAGCACCACCAGGATCAGGCCAACGCACACAAAGATATGTAGAAATACAAAGAGGCTGTACATGGTCTCTCCTTTAGCTGACGCTTGCCGGCTGCCGGTTATTAGACAGTATCTTCCCGGCCCCATCAATCTCATACGTTATCGGGATACCGGTTGGCAGATTCAGATCCAAAACCTGTTCGCGAGTCATCTTTTCCAGCTCCATCACGATCGATCGCAGCGAATTGCCGTGAGCTGCGACCAGAATGTTTTTTCCCGCTTTCACCAGTGGGAGAATTTTACTTCGAAAATAGGGCACTGTGCGCGCCGCCGTATCCATTAGACTCTCACTGATGCCTTCGGGATTCATCTCCGTCTTCTCTTTAGGCGGCGGCACGTCATAGCTCCGGCGCCAGATATGGACCTGCGCGTCCCCGTACTTCGCCGCCGTTTCCTTCTTGTCTAAACCCTGGAGCGCGCCATAATGCCGTTCATTGAGAGCAACATCTTTCGTTATAGGCACCTGCTTCAGGCCGCTGACGTCTAGAATGAATCCTAACGTTTTCTGCGCGCGCTGTAAATTGGACGTGAAAGCCTGGTCAAAGCGTATTCCCTTCAAGCTTTCCCCCGCCGCCTTGGCTTCTTCGATACCTTTAGGGGAGAGCGGAACATCGATCCATCCGGTGAAGCGGTTTTCCAGATTCCACTGCGACTGCCCATGTCTGACGAGAACGAGTTTCCCTGGCATCTTAGGCCCTGGGAAGTGCGGCGATGCCTGGGAGAGTCTTGCCTTCTAAGAACTCCAAGGAGGCGCCGCCTCCTGTCGATATGTGCGAAAGCTGATCGGCCAGACCTGCAAGCTTTACGGCGGCCACGGAGTCGCCGCCGCCTACAATCGTGGTTGCTCCGAGCTTCGTGGCTTCGGCGAGTGCTTTGGCTATACCCAGCGTGCCTGCGGCAAAAGGAGCCATTTCAAAAATGCCCATGGGACCGTTCCAGACCACTGTCTTAGCCTTTTCCAGAAGTGTGACTAAGGCTTTGACCGTGTTCGGGCCGATATCGACGGCGATCTTGCCCTCCGGAATGTTTCGATCCGGTGTGACCGACCAGGCTGCTTTAGCATCCACGTGATCCACGACCACATGGTCGAGAGGCAAAAAGAGTTGAATATGCTTTTCCTGCGCCTTCTTGAGAGCGCTTTTGGCGAGATCGACTTTGTCTGCTTCGACTCGGGAGTTTCCCACACTTAATCCCTGTGCTTTGAGGAAGGTGTAGGCCATGGCTCCGCCAATCACAAGGCCATTCACTTTATCGAGGAGGCTGTCGATCACTTCAAGCTTGTCGGAGACTTTGGCTCCGCCCAGGATGGCGATAAATGGCCGTTCCGGATTTTCCATCGCTTTGGAAAGATAAAAAATTTCTTTCGCCAGAAGGAGGCCGGCAGCACTGGGAAGCAGAGCGGCAACGCCGGCCGTTGAAGCATGCGCGCGGTGCACGGCACCAAAGGCATCCTGCACAAAGAGGTCCGCTAAGGAAGCGAGCTCTTTGGCAAAGCGGGGATCATTGGCTTCTTCCTCGGGATGAAAGCGCAGATTTTCGAGCAGCAAAATCCCCCCAGGCGGCAAGGCTTGAGCCATGTTGGCGACTTCGGGACCCACGCAATCCGGGGCCATCTGCACCGTGCGCTTCAGGAGCTCTTCAAGACGTTTGGCGACAGGAGCCAGGGAGAATTTGGGATCCCGTTGTCCTTTAGGACGACCCAGGTGCGCCGAGAGTATTAACGTGGCCCCACGCTCGAGTAAAAACTGCAGTGTAGGAAGCGTTTCTTTAATGCGCGTGTCATCGGTGATGACGTTCTGCTCATTGAGAGGGACGTTGTAATCCACGCGCAGGAGGATGCGCTTGCCTTTTACGGGCAGCTCTTCAATGGTGCGTTGCTCAATGCGTGGGATATTGACGGTCGGCATCGAGAAAGACTAGCGAGCGGCCAAAGCTGCTCCACTTTTCGCCGCGATAAAGGCCACGAGATCCACCACACGGTTCGAGTAGCCCCATTCGTTGTCATACCAGCCGAAGACTTTGGCGAAAGTGCCGTCGATCACATCGGTGCATTCCGAGTCAAAAATGCAGCTCGAAGGATTGCCGATGAAGTCGCGCGAAACGAGCGGCTTGTCCAGGTACTGAAGATATTTGCCAAGCGCTCCGCCTGCCGCTTTTTTGTAGGCGTTGTTAATCTCTTCCTTCGTGGCGGGTTTTTCCAGTTCCACCGTCAGGTCCACCAGCGAAACGTCAGGCGTCGGCACGCGGATGGCGATGCCGTTCATCTTGCCTTTGAGTTCCGGGATGACAAGGCCGATCGCTTTGGCAGCGCCGGTCGAGGTTGGGATCATGGAAACCGCTGCCGCGCGTGCGCGACGGAGGTCATTATGAAGGTTATCCTGGACCACCTGGTCATTGGTGTAAGAATGGATCGTGGTCATGAGACCACGCTTAATGCCGAAGGTTTCGCGGATCACTTTCGCGAGCGGGGCCAAGCAATTGGTCGTACAGGAAGCGTTGGAAATGATGACGTGCTTGGCCGGGTCGAACTTAGTCTCATTGATGCCCATGCAGATCGTAATGTCTTCCCCTTTGGCAGGGGCAGAGATCACGACGCGCTTGGCGCCAGCCGTGATGTGGGCTTTGGCCTTGTCGGCATCGGTAAAACGGCCGGTGGATTCAATAACGATATCGACACCGAGGTCTTTCCAGGGGAGTTGCGCGGGATCTTTTTGAGCGACGACTTTGACGGTCTTGCCGTCAATGACGATGTCGCTTCCTTTGGCTTCCACATTATGCGGATCGATGCCAAATGTAGAGTCGTATTTATAAAGATGAGCCAGCGTCTTGGCATCCGTCAAATCGTTTACGGCCACCCATTCAATATCCTTGTGGGCCCAACCGGCTTTCATGACCAGTCGACCAATACGACCAAAACCATTAATACCAACGCGTACGCCCATGTCGATGTCCTCCTATGAGATTTTCGCCGCTTGAGATACTGAGGGAATCTGGCGGGATCGGCGGTATTCTATCAAAGGTCCCGTGCTAGAACAAGCGCGCCAGTGGTACGGATTCCGGCAGCACGGAGTGCTCTAGCACACTCCGCGAGCGTACTGGTCGTCGTGCATACATCATCGATCAGGATGACGGATAAGCCCTTTAGCCGTTGCCGCGCTCCGCTGAACGCAGGGTCCAGCGCAAAGGCTCCCGTGACATTGATTCGCCGTCTTTCCTTATTCAGCGAAGTCTGAGAAGCGGTTTTCCGCGTACGAAGGAGCAGCGGCAGTACAGCTCGGTGAATACGCGGGCCTAATTCCGCAGCCAAAAGAGCGGCCTGGTTATATCCGCGCAGGCGCTCCTGTCTCGGATAGAGAGGAACCGGTACGAGCGCCTGCGCCGAGTGGAGCGCTGTTTGTGTCTCCCACGTTTGCTGCATCAAAACGGCAAAGACTTTGGCGAGCGATTTCCTCCCCCTGTATTTGAAGCGATAAATAGACTTTGAGAGCGCACCTTCATACGTTCCAGACGCCCGGATCGCAAATGGAATGGAACTCTCTCTACAGGGAAAGCATAAATTTCCCCCATCTTTTAAGGGGATACCACAGCGGAGGCACACCAGTCCGTGGATTCGAGGCAGGTTCAGCCAGCAAAACCCGCAAAAGCCATCATCCTCTAATCCTGCAAGGGGTGTTCGGCACCCCGCACATGCCCAAGGCAGTAAAAAACGTAATGCGCATGCAAGAAATCTCACGTACCTTAGATGTTTGTAAAGTGAATTTATTCACGACCTCAGGCGGCTGTTCGTAGGTGTTGGCTGGAAAGAATTCGTTGCGTTCGTGTGGAGGTATCGACGACGCGAGCTTGTTGTGGAGGTGGAACCGTGGCCGCCACGGCATCTGCAATCATGACTTTCTGCAGGAGACGGAGAGGGCCATAATCTTTGGAATAGGTGTAGTGGACGCCGAGACGGCCATTGTCTTCGGTCAGTTCGTAGTGACGTCGGCTTTGATAGCTATCCGCAAGCCACAGGGCCGCTTGGTGTGCGGCGTCGAGCCTGTCTTCCGTAAGTTGATCTTTTAACTCCGCATAGATATGACCTGCCGGCTGAAGGCTTTCTCCGGGATCAAAGGAGGACATCAGCATGGTATGCACCGACTCTTGTGAAAAGTGAAGTTCCTTTTTGAAAATATCGGCGAGCATCATCGCATAGTCGCCATTGGTGATGGAGGCTACTTCGTCAATAAAGACGATTCCTTGTTGATGGACTGGGTTTAGGCCAAGATGATCAGCCAGGTAACGCGCCTGTAGTTTGTGAGACATGTCTCGGCCAAAGAAATCGGCGGACCAGTCGATCAGCGTAATATCTGCAATCCGATCCGCATAACGTGAATCGAGTTGTGCGTACGCCTGCGCGGCATCATAAAGAAAATCTGCCGCGCGGCCGATGAATACAAGCTTTTTCCCTTTAAAATCCTCACGATCCAGCACATGTTTTGCAAACGCAAGAATAGATGGCATGTGGCGATACAGGTTTTCAAATTGCCTTGCAGGGTCACGGCGATACTCCCTCCACAGGTCTGTGGAACTGGCTCCTTTCCATTGTTCGTCACAAGACAGCTCCCCATCAATGTAGGGATCCAGTGTCTGCACCAGATAGGAATAGCGTGGATGGGTCTGGCTCCGTTTGATCGGTGAATAATCGCCAAGCATCGCACAGCGATCTTCAATGACCTGCTGCGGTGTACGGTAGTGCGGATGATAGACCATTCCAAAGAGTCCCGTTGCTGTTAAAAATGCGGCGGCCGTGCCACCCCAAAGAAGAACAGGGCCTAACAGAAGATGGATATGGATAAAGCCATTGGAAGGACGCATGAGAGAAAACTTCGCGCGCTTGGAAACCTTCTGTTCTTCCCAATGTTCGTGACGACTGATATCTTTGTCATCGACATAAAGGCGAAAATCACGCAAACGATTATGGCCGTCGTAGACAATGTTCCTGACGTTCTCCCGCTCCACCAGCTCTCGTTTGATGGCGTCGTACACGTCGCCTGCCCGCACCGATCCGGAGGATGCGCCGTGCACTGTGACGGTCAATACATCCCCGATCTTGTTTTTAAGTTTGCCAGCCGGCTTAAGCGAAATATGAAGTTCGAGCGGTCCTGTTGAGAAGAGTTCTATGACTTGCTCCAAGAACGCCGTGCGGGAGAGAACGGAGGAAGGTTCATGGATCAAATGGGCGATCGCTTTTGCATCCTCCTGTCCGATGGATTGGCCCCTCAGTAAAGACAGCATCTCCATGATCTCAGGATAGCGATGCTGGCCGTTGTCAGAATAGGCATGCGCGAGCGTGTGCGCTGCTGCGGGTGAGAGCTTCTCCGTCTCGAGTATTTGAGATAGAAAGGCTGTTCGGTGAGCAGCGGCAGGCGAGGCGTTGAGCCACTCACGGCTGCTTCGGGGGTAAAACCGTTCCTTGAGGCTGACGCCTAGTGGATCGTTCCCTAACATGGCAGCATAGGCCTGCGCTCGAGGAAGAAGCGGACGCGTCGCCTCTACACCTGGTGCGTCTTCAGCGAGCCGCAGCAGTTCTTCGGCCTTGTCCCAATCCTCGCTGGCGAGTGCCTCTTCAAATTGAATGAGCGACGTTGTGCGGCGGAGTTTTGTCTCGAGTTCTGACTTTGCCTCTTCGTGCCCGTGGAATGGGACGACCTTAAGAAGCAATTCTGCCGCTTCATCGAGACGGTAATGTAATAAAGCGATCTTCATGGCCTGAAGCGCGACTTCGGCCGCTTGAGCATCCACAAGCAATTGTCGGACCTCCGCGAAACCTGCCACATCGGTCGCTATGCTCAACTGTTTTTTTGCTTCGACAAAATTGCCCGCGTTAATAGCTGTCCTGGCCTGCTCCAGTGCTGCTAGTCGAGTCTGGCGTCGTTTTATTTTCTCAAACAGGGCTTGAACTTTGAGCACACCCGGAAGCTTCCCTGCCTTGCCTAGATAACCTTCCACAAGCGACAGGTGCCCGCTTTCCAACGCTGCTTGGGCTGATGCGAGAGCTTCGTGTTGTTCGTAGTCAACTCTTTCTTTTGTTAATCGTGAGCGAGCATAGATCGCCGCAGGAGAATCTTTAAGCAGCTGTAGTTGCATTTCAGCATTGGCAAAGCGGTGTTCCGATAATGCTTCTTCAAAAGCACGAAGAATCTCACGCTGTCTTTTTTTGTGTCTAGCTTCTTCCAGGAGTGTCCGAAATGAGTTCGTCCCAGGAACATTCCCGGCCAGCGCGAATTGTGACGCGGCTTCCTCGAGTCTGTCATCACGCAAAGCAGCGTGTGCCGCCTCTAACGCTTGATGTTGTCGCGCG
>JANLWZ010000118.1:0-13945 GCA_031364865.1 Elusimicrobiota bacterium | reverse complement strand
TGGCTGCCCTTTTACCGTTTTGGCGGCTATCGCATTAATTTTCAGGCCAACCGCTTTCGAACCCGTGAACGCAATCATGCGCGTACGAGGATCTTTCACCAGATACTCTCCTACGGCCACACGTTGAGAAGTGATCAAGGTAAGCACGCCGTCCGGAAGACCAGCGTCCTGTGCAAGTTCCATAAATTTGGCCGCTACAATCGGCGCCTGATGAGAAGGCTTGGCCACCACGGTGTTGCCTGTGACGAGTGCAGCGCTCACCATACCCACAAGGATTGCCAGCGGAAAATTCCACGGAGAGATGACGACCACGGGCCCCAAAGGTAGATAGCGCATCTCGTTGATTTCGCCTTTCACCGAGACCAGGGATGGCGCGGGTCGCAGAGCAAGAGCAGCGTAGTACTCGAGAAAGTCAATGGTCTCCGCCACATCGGCATCGGCTTCCGCCCAGTTTTTCCCCACTTCAAACACCAGCCAGGCGCAAAATTCGAACTTTCGTTGGCGCAGAAGAACCGCCATCTGGCGCAAGATCGCGGCACGATCTTCCACCGGTCGTCTGCTCCAGGAGAGGAAATGTCGCTCGGCGCTGGCCAGTGCGCGGTCAGCGAGCCGAAGGTCAGCATCCACGGCATAGCCGACCACTTCTTGACAGCGGGAGGGATTGAGGGAAGGGAAGGTTTTCTTCGCTCGAACCTCTTTGCCTTCGAGCGCGACGTGATAGGTTTTCCCAAACTGCGCGCGAACATCACGCAGGGCAGACTCCATCGCCGCGCGATGTGTCGGCAGAAGAAAGTCCGTGAAGGCTTCGTTGCTGAAGCTTAGAGAGTCAGCAGCAGACATTTTACGCTTCCTCCCCCTTTCATAAATTCCGAGGTAGGCGACTCCAGAATCTTATAGCCAAGCTTCGATAGCCTGGATTTCAACCCCCGACTTGCCTGATTCAACACAACGGTATGCCCGAGTCGCAGTCCGTTGCAGGCAAACCGGTAAGCGTCTTCACGCGAGACGGCAATCGGGTTCTGCACAAACGTTTGAATCGCCTTGCGGCCATAGCTATCGAAGGCATCGGGATAGTACAGGGCGGATCGATCATCCAAGGGAAGAAAGCAGGTATCCAGGTGGTAAAAGTGCGGTCGTGAAAGCTCAAGACTCACAAGACGACGGCCTAGAGAATCGCTGACGCTTTGAAGCGCTCCAATCTCGGATCGGTAGCGAAATCCGCCGAACAACATGTCCTGGTAATGCAGCATGTCGCCTTCGCCTTCAAAGTAGAGACCACGCGCGGCGTCACGGATCGTAAAACCTTGTTCTCGAAAAAAACGAATAAAAGCGGACTCTTCGCCGCGCCGCTGTTTATAACGGAAATGACTGGGGATGAACGTTTTGCCTTCCACGATTCCCCCATTGGCGGTGAACACCATATCAGGACAACTCTTTTTCTGGGGGATGAGGGAGATATCGGCGCCCAGCGTCTGCAGTGTTTTATAGAGCTGCAGCCATTGCGCTTCGGCGAGTCCATGTTGAACGCGGTTCTGAATTTTCATCCAGGGATTGATCTCGTACTGGATGGCGTAGTGACGCGGCGCGCACATCAGAAGCTTCATTTGCGTTGCAGCTGGGATCTGAGCTCTCTTAAGAAATAGCCGATGTCGGTCACAAGGGAAGTGGACTGCCATGTGCCGCGATCGGAGAGCTTGGTGACGGCGGAAGGATTCATGTCCACACAAACAGTTCGTACGCGCGCCGGCAGAAGGTTGCCGGTCGCCACGGAATGCAGCGTCGTGGCAAGCATCAGAACAAAATCGACACCCTTCAAATGTTCCCGCATCAGCTGTTGAGCTTTTGTCACATCCGTAATGACTTCCGGCAGCGGCCCATCGTCGCGAATCGAACCGGCAAGGACAAAAGGCACTTTCTTGCGGACGCACGCCGCCATGATGCCTGATCGAAGTTTGCCGCGCTGGACGGCAGCGCGGATAGATCCCAGGCGCCGGATCAGATTGATAGCGCGCAGGTGATGCTCGTGACCACCGTGCGTAACGGCACCACTCTCAAGGCTCATGCCCAAGGACGTGCCGTAGAGCGCGGCTTCCATGTCGTGCGTCGCTAACGCATTTCCCGCGAAGAGGAGGTGAACATAGCCATTCTGAATGAGCCATGACAAATCGTGGTGCGCGCCCGTATGAATAATGGCGGGGCCCGCCACGATGCAGACTTTTCCTTTCCCGTTGCGGTACTTGCGAAGAAGTTCAGCGATAGGACGTATGAAAGCGACCTTGGGTTTTTCCGTGGACGCGTCACTCGTCATGAATTCAAAGAGGACGCCATCGCGCGGGCGTTCGAGCGGGACGACCTTCACGCCGCGCTGCCCGACGACAAAGGAATCGCCCTTACGAACTCCGGCAAAACGCACAGGCTCTGCGGAACCCGTCCGGGGATTCACGCGGATACCGGCATCCATTTCTTCGCGCGTCATTTTCTTCCACTGACCGCGAATCCGGATCCAGGTCTCGAGATTGGTCGTCGTATAGAAACCCTCCGGAAAAACTCCGTTCATGGGCGCGCGCGCGAGCTGCACGTCTTCCTTTTCCATCACTTCCGCGCCGAGGTTGCGCAGATTTTTCAGAAGCGCGTCCATCTTCTTCTGAGAATCGGTTTCGATCGCCAGACTGGCGCGGCTCTGCTCATACTTGCGCTGGCCGACGCGGATATCCTTGATCGTGAAGCGCGCGCCTTCCTCCATAATGCGGTCGAGAACTTTAGAAAAGGTAAGAGAATCGATGATGTGACCGTGAAGAAGAACCGTCTCGGAAAAACGTGTCGATTTTGTCTTCATATTCGAAGCCTAGCAGGAATTGGTTTAATTATCAACCACTTATGATATTTGCTTCTCTGCTGTTTTACGCCGCACTCGCCGCGACATTCCTGTTCAGGCTGATCCCCGTTTGGTCTACACAAATTCCCGGCGGTTTGCAGGACACACGTTTTCTCCTCTGGAATGACTGGTGGTTCACTCACGCCATCACGCACTTGCAGAGCAATCCGTACGTCACATCGTTCTTGTATCACCCTTTTGGCACGTCGCTCGTCCTGAATGATTCCCCTCTATGGAATAGTCTGGTAACTTTCGCGGCACAAAAAGCGGGAAGCAGTCTCATCGCGTCCGCCAATTGGAGCTTCCTGCTTTCCTGGACGCTCGCGGGATGGGCGACTTATCTTCTGACCAGAGAAGTGACCTCCCGAAAAGCGCCGGCGGTCGTCGCGGGCTTATACGTCATGACGCACAGCTTCACGCTCATCTGCACGATGCAGAATTGGACGCGGTTTAATCTTTTTGGGATACCGTTATTTTTATGGATGCTGGTCCGGGCGCGCCGCTCAGGAGGGTGGCTGGCTTTTGCGCTTTGCGGCGTCGCCCTCGCCTGGACCGCCGCCTGCCAGTACTATTTCTTCGTCTACTGCCTGCTGATCTGCGCGGTCGTGGCTGTCGCCGATATCTGCCCTTACGGAGTCCGCTTCTCGTGGGCGCCCGCTCAGAAAGGATGGCGAAAATATTTTCTGTTTCTTTCCGCCATCGCAGGTCTCCTGGCGGTCTGGATTCATATGGGACATCCCTCCGGCATCACGATCGGCAAAAGTTTTATCTCTCTTAAAACACCCTACAACGCTGTCCTCGTCATGTGGCTCGGACTTTACGCGTGGTTCTTTACCGGGTGGCGCAGTGAACTTTATAAACGAGACGCCCATGCTCTGCAGCCGGCAGGGACGTGGGCCAAGTATCTCGTCCTTCTGGGCATTGCGTTTCTGTGCATGCTGCCCCTGACGGTGCCTCTGGCGAAAATGGCCATGAGCGGGGATTATCCCCACCAGAGTCTCCTGTGGAAGACAGAGCGCGCAGCGGCCAATCTCTTCTCATTTTTCATGCCAAATTCCATGCACTTTCTCTGGGGAGAAAGTGTGACCCGATGGTTTACGTCACGCGGCATGGTGGTTCAGGAGCAGGCCGCCAGCATCGGGTGGGTCACGCTTGCGCTTTTTTACTTCACACGCCCATGGAAGCAAGGCGCTTCACCGCGGCGATGGGCCTTGCTGGCCTTAGGCGCGATGGGTCTCGCACTCGGCACCTACCTGCACCTGGCGCAGCACAATCTATGGATGCCCATGCCTTTCTATCTAGTTCGCCTTCTGCCCATCATCGGCAAAGCGCGACTGGCGGATCATTGGATGACCGTGGGATCCGTAGCCACAGCCGTTCTTCTTGCGATCTCCATTCTGCAGCTCTGCAAAACCAGACAGTGGCAGGTCAAAAAAGTTTGTGCCGTCGTAGGACTACTCATCCTGATAGAAAATTGGCCCAAGATACCCGTGGAACCGCTTCCTGAAATCCTTCCGCCGCTCGATATTCTCCGCGCCGCGCCCCCGGGAGCTGTCCTGCCGATTCCATTATTTGTGGGCGATGCCATCGTGGGCATTGGCAACTCTACGCCCTCCACGCTTTATTTCCCCTGGGATTACCTCTGGTATCAGATCTATCACCAGAAGCCGATGCTGGGCGGATATATGGGACGTATGAGTCCCAAGATCATTCAGGGGTACAAGGCTGATCCCTTTTTGAAAACGCTTTTGGATCTGGAGGATTACAAGATCCCGGATGCCAAAGCGATGCCGCAAGAAGCGGCAAAATCGCGAAAGACTTTTGATTTTCAATACGTGCTGGTCTACGAAGATTCGACAACACCAGAAGTGCTGCGCTTTGTGATGAAGAGCTTACCTTTAGAGATGATGGGCGGCGAAGGGGCGGTAAAACTTTATCGCGTCAGGCCGGAGAAGCAGAGTTAAGGCGTATCGAAGTGGCTGAGTTCCTTCAGCATCCGGACTCGGGCCATGAGTTGGTCTTCCGTCAGCGTTTTTAAGCGCTCCAGACTAAATTGTTCTACTGTAAAAGACGCCATCGCTGTGCCGAACACGACAGCGCGCCGCAGCATCGCCTCAGAAATATCGCCGTTGTTCTTGGCGAGAAATCCGAAGAATCCCCCCGCAAACGTATCGCCGGCGCCGGTCGGATCGTAGACTTCTTCCAGCGGAAAGGCCGGCGCGGCAAAGAACGTGTTCTGGCCAAAGAGAAGAGCGCCGTGCTCGCCTTTTTTGATCACCACGTACTTCGGTCCCCAACTCTGCAGTAACCGTCCTGCGCGGATGAGACTGGGCGTATTCGCGAATTGCCGCGCTTCGCCGTCATTAATAAAAAGGAAGTCCACGCGGGCCAGCACCCTCTTAAGCACGTCCGGCTTGATCTTGATCCAGAGGTTCATCGTATCGCAGGCGACCAGCTTGGGCTTAACCACCTGATCCAGTACGGACAGCTGCAATTCCGGATCGATGTTTGCGAGAAAGACAAAGGGAGATTCTTTATACGCCGCGGGAATCGTGGGCTTGAAGGTTTCAAACACGTTCAACTCGGTGGCGAGCGTGTGGGCTTCGTTCAGGTCGTATTCGTAGGAGCCAGCCCAGCGGAAAGTTTTTCCTTTGGCCACCTGCAGTCCTTCGACATGAATGCCCCGTTGCTGGAGCAGACCGATATGTTCCTGCGGAAAATCTTCCCCGACCACGCCCACGAGGCGTACCGTAGGAGCGAAGAAACTGGCGGCATAAGAGGAATAGGTCGCAGAACCACCAAGGGCTTCTTTGACTTCACCAAATGGTGTGCGCACGGAATCGAGCGCGACGGACCCAACGATCAGCAATTCACTCATGAACGGGGATCAGTTTAATATTTTCGGGGGGCGTTGTGTTAGCGGCTTTTGCCACAGACGTTAAAAAAGCATGCCAGCTGTAGGGCTTTTCGAAAAATCCGGCAACCAGGTGGCGCTCATGTTCCGAGAGCTGTTCCAGCCAGGGCCGGCCGGGACGGGGCCCGCGGAAAGCGCGGTTGCCCATGGCGGTGACGAGAATCACTTTGGGCTTCTCGCGAAGGCCGTTCTCCCACAATTTTCGTATGACTTCCAGTCCATTGATCTCGTCCGCCAGCGCGATGTCGAGGATCATCACGTCCGGCAGGTCGCGTACAGCCACTTCAACAGCCTCTTTACCCGATGGAACATGCTGAAGTTCCCAGTCTGGAAAAATGAACCGTAGAAAGTCCGCGATGGCTCGGGCGGTTTCGGCATGATCTTCCACGATGACGACCTTTTTCACGATACACGCATATACCCCAAATCGGGTATCGATTTCAATGGGCCTATTAGCGTAGAGTGAGTTTTTGTTTATGAGAGCGAGGCAGGCGTTTAATGGCGGCTTCCCGGCGGAGAGCAGAGGCGCGGGAAAAGCCTGGTTCTGAATAAAGGAGTTCTACGGGACGATGCGTTTTGGTATAGGCTCCACCGCGCCCGGCGTTATGGGTGAGCAGACGATTCTTCAAATCTTTCGTGATCCCGGTATAGAGCGTGCCATCACAACATTTCAAAATGTAGACGTACCAATCCGTGCCGCCGTCATCCTTCATGCCGGCGAGCATCTTCTTGTAGCGGAGCTGCATCAGTTATTTTTGGTGGCGACGACGACGTTGTATTCGCCGCAGAGGACTTCCTTGGAGGCGTAGAGGTCGAAGATCTTCCGATAGAGCGCTTCCTCCGGCTTGTCTTTGTATTGCTTACGAAAGGCTTTCGCGTAGCGCAGCTTCATGAACGGGTAAACAATCCAGTAGAGCGCCTGACTCACGGGACGCATTTTGTAAGGATGCACCTTCTCAATGCTGAATCCCGAGAAGCGGAGAAAAGATTCCAACCGCTGAAACGGAATCAGGTTGATGTGACTCATGAAAAGATTAGGAAGATCAGACCGGATCGGACCGGGAGGATTGTCGTGGCAACCGGTGACGAGAAAGAGCAGGCGGCTCTGCAGTGTGGAAACGTTCGGCGTCGTTAAGTAAAGTTTTCCGCCTTTTTTCAAGACGCGAGCGCATTCACGCAAGAAGCGAAAAGGGTTTTCCGTGTGCTCTATGCCTTCGATGGTAACGACATAGTCGAAAGCGCTGTCTGAGAAAGGAAGTTTTTCGCCCATATCTGCGCGCACATACTGCACGCCGGAGAGGACGTGCAAAGAAGGATCGATCTCCGCCGCTGTGGCCGTGTGGCCGTTGAGTGATGCCTGCTGCGCGAAGTAGCCGGGACCCGAGGGAACGTCAAGAAGCGTGCCTGGCTTTTCCCCGCGCAGGAGATCCCAGACCAGATCATGAAGGTACGCATTGTGTTTGACCGGCATCGCTGTAGCCATAAAGCGATGAGATCATAACTTTTGAGGAAGGTTTTTCGTTACGTCTTTTGGCAGAACACGACGGTTCGATAGGGAGGCAAGTGCGGCTGACTGTCGGTGCGTTGATCCTTAACTTCCACGGAGAAGCTGCTTCCCGCGCTCCACGCACCAAGTGTGTTAGTTCCGTGCACAACACCGATGGTATTTCCACCACCAGCGCCGACTGTACCAGCCGTAAGAAGAGTGTGGCTATGAGTGCTGGATCCGCCGGTCGTGCCGTAAGCTGCTCCTCCCACTGGAAAATAGCCGTCGAGTGCGGAAAAATGCGTCCATCCGTCCGGACATGAGGCTGCAAACATCGCGATCATTCCGGCGGGAACCAACCCGAATCCGCTGAGAACTTTTGAAGGAGAAATGGCCTCATCGACCACGGAGGCCGCCAGAGTAGCGTAAACCGTTGCGGTGATCGGTTCGCGCGGCGCAAGCTGCTGGCCTTCAATAGTCACCTCAATAAAAGGAGCAATGCTTTCCCAATCGATGCCGGTCGGGTTGAGCTGAACGGCAAAGTGTCCATTGGAAACCTTCACTGGCAGTTCGCTGCTGGACCAATACACCTGAGTGCCGGCTGGATTGGTGATGCGGAATTGCATCTGCCTCGGCCCATTGGCGGGAACACCTTTATCTTTGAGCGCACCTTGATAGGTGATGGACGTTGGAATCGCCCAACTCGTTACGGTACTCATACAGAGAGTCACCAACAGTGTTAGTTGCCTTAGGGTCATAGAGTTGCCTCATACCCTTAGATGCAGATCAGGCAAAAATATTCGCGAAGGATTTGGAAAATGGCCTAAAGTCCCATACTCCTTGCTTGAGGACGATAGGCTGCGCAAGGCGTACGTGGGGCGGGGTGGCGGCATGCGAAACGGGCAGCAATATCAATGGTTTTCCGCGATTGACGAGTCTGCTTCTAAGAACCCTCAGGAGTCTCTCGCGATAGGGAACGGGCAGTCGGAACTCTTCTACAAGATGCTGCAGGCTGTCGCGCGATTCCTCGGGGGTCAGACCCCAGGTGAGCATCTGCTTCTCAATCTGACTTTGGACGGACACCGGTATTTCTCCACTTTCTGGTGGCCAGACGCCATTCACCTGCTGCATGAGGAGCCGCATGAGTTCAATCTGGGCCGCGCGCTTGGTGACCTTCCATTTTTGCGGGGTCAGCCGCTGAACAAACTCGCGCGCGGCGTAGAGGAGCCGTGCATTCGTCGGCAGACCCCCACCAAACGCCATCAGCACAGGGATATCGCTGCGCAAGTGCCGTAATAACTTCCATCCGATATGCGCAAAATGGGAATAGCGCAAGAAAACTCGCTTTTGAATCCAGGATTGCGTGGAGGGCTGACGGTCATACGCGAGATAAATGCGTCGCATCCAACCGCCATAAAAACCTGCTACGGGTGCTGAGACGGTATCGAGCGCAAAAGGATCGATGGCAAGCAGCAGTTTAGGATGTGTGCGAAAGAGACGATGGGGCTGTATCGTCTCGAGATACGCATCTGCCACAAGAATCCCCTGCCGCATGGCTTCAAACCTGATCCACTCCAGGGGCCCTTCCGTCTGTGGATGTGACATGACCACAAGGAGCGCCGGCCATTGGCCGGTTTCCTGCCTTACAGACTTCGCAAGCTCAAGGGTTTGTCGAATACACTGCTCAACTCCAGGGTTTATTTCAGGAGGGCGGCCCGACATTTTCCTCATGACCCATTGCACATAGGGTTTTCTAATCGCCCACGGCAGGAGATACATGAGGCGTCCCCACATATCTCCAAGAACATTCAAGACGGGTTCGACCCATACACGCTGAGACGGTCGGTATCGGGCAGGAGGTTGGTTTCGAGCTTTACGCTTCAGGGCATCGGCCGCGATGACCACATCAATGAGGTCTTCCGGCGAGGGTTTGGCCATGCTGTTAGGGGATTTGATAGGTAACGATGACCGTTTTCTCGCCGGCACCCACGGAGGCGATCCAGAGCTGGGAGCGTCCCTGGCCCATGGCATCGCCAACGGCAAAATCAGAGATCGAACCAGCCAGAGACATTTTCCACACCGGCGTCATTTCCAGACCATTCCACTGCAGGGCCATAATTTCCGATTCGTTGTAGATTTTCAACCGAGCGAGCCGGATACCCGTGGCTGGAATATTGTGCGGCAAAATGAGAAGCGGCTTGCCGCTCCCGGAATTGTAGGCCACCATCCTGGGAAAGAGGTTGCCGTACTGCTCATTTTCCCAGGAAAAGTTGAGCTTGGACCCGCCAAAGACTTCCTTGGACGACCATTTGGCGTCTTTAAAAAAAACCCGCAGCTTTTCGCCGTTGGACAAGAACGCAAAATCTTCCATATTGTCCGCGTCCCAATCTCCCCAGGCGTAGCCAAAGAATTGATCCGCATTTAAGACACGGGGAAGTTTCAAAGCATCGCCATCGGTATACTTGCCGCCTTTTTTCACCACCACGGAGGGTTGTCGGATCCGCAGTTCCCGGGCCATCGATATGTCCTGCCATACCAGCTCACGCCTGCCATCGATACGCGGGAAGACGCGCACGTAACCTTCCAAGCTTCCGACTTCTTTCAGCTCGTCCTTTACTAACTCGAGGACGATGGTTTTGGAACGCCTGTTATTTTCAGAAAAGTGCGAGGCAAAGATGCGGTCATGCCCCAGTCCATCGACATCGGCCGTGTCCAAGGACAGAAAGTTATTCATACCGCGCTGTTTGAAATAGGCCATGGTTTCCAGTTTTGTTCCATTCCACCGGAAAGCTTCAATGCCGTCACGATAAGCCACCACGACATCATTCTTCTTATCTCCGTCCAGATCGCCGAGCGCGATGCCCGAGGCATTGTGCTTGACGGCTTCGCTTCGCCAAAGTTCCTTGAGACCTCCGGCGGAGGCGGACGTACCCACGGCTACTGCGCCCGCTATGGGAGCAGCCGCGGACACCGTTTTATAGCGGACATGATCGCCAGGCTTGGCAGTGCCTTTTGTTTCGATGATTTTGCCGGTCGAATATTTTTCCTGAATGGATTCAATAACGCCCTGTCCGAGAACCCTCTGAGTTTTCCCCAGCGAAGCGCCTGTCACCGGATGCTTCAGCACTTCTCCGTCACTGTAGATCTCAAATTGATCACCCACGATGATGCCCGCGGTGGTTCCCCAATCCAGGTAGACCGTCGTATTTTCTACTTTTACGACATACCCATCCGCCACCCCAAAGGCCATCATCGGGACAGCGAGCAGTAACGCGGCGTAGAAAAGATTTCGGGTCATGCGCATATTTAGATCGTGTATTTCCATGCTGCCTCCAGATCGGTAAAACTTCGAAATTTCGCAGGATAGGCATCGGCCAACGCTTGATCCACTTCTAAGACGCGCAAATCACTGATAAATTGCGCAAAAGAGAGCGGGCTGCCCTGCATGAGCAGATAGGATACGACACTTTCCACCTGTTGATACCAGGCATCCGTGCGCCGCCTCTCTTCTGTGTTGGTCACAAAGAACGTCATCTGAGAAAAGGCCATCCGCTTGTCACGCAGCTGGGCGCTCTTAGACGCATTGTAGGCACTGCGCTCAAGCTCGGACATGTGAGCCACTTCCTCGTACATCGCCAGACCTTCATCCAGCCACTTCACGGTGGTACGTTTATCACCTAAATATGATTTCAGCAGCATATGCGACAGGTGATGCGCGATCTCAGGCTTGAGATTCTGTCCATCGTAATAGAGATAGAGCTTATCCCCCGCAGAGGTGACACGCGCAGACTCGGGTTGGTTTGTTTTCTTTAAGAAATCTTCGCGGTCGCGGTAGATGACCACAGAAAAATTCTGGGAAGCCAGGAAGGTATACAGGCCTATATCGCCGCTGACTCTGGTGAAAACCTCTTCGACGATGTTACGCACGGCGTCCAGTTCCGTTGAGGAATAGCCATACAGCGTGAAATGCGAACTGTTGACGATTTGATGCCCGGGGTCGAGGGCGGGGTACGGACTTTCGCCTTTAGCGGGTGCCTGGGCGGAAGGGATGGAGCCCGGCGGAAGCTGATCCAGCGACACACAGGAGCTCATGAAGAGCCCAAGCAGGAGCGGAAGCTTTTGCTTCACTCCTTCTCTTTCTTAGGCGGTGCTCCTATTTCGCCGAGCGCGCGAGCGGCGGCGGCACGAACGGCAGGCTCCTGCTCACTTGCCACGGTATCGCTCAGCCATTTAATAGATTTCTTCTGGCCAATTCTGCCGATGACGGTGACCGCCTTGGCTTTGGCGCCGTTGCCCCAGGTAAATTGGGGATTCCCGATCGATTCGGACAGCCGTTTGACGGTGCCGACGTCATTCGCGACGACCAGCGCATTCACCAAAGCATCCTGTTCGGCTGCTTCGGAAGAGGCGACCAACGCGCTTTCCAGCGGTTTTACAGCTTCTTCGGCAGCATCGGGAACTTGAGAAAAAGCCCAGGCGGCCGCGGTACGGATTTCAGTATTGGTATCTTGGAGCGCCTTGATCAGCGCTTGGACCGTGGGCTTGGGAAGGCCCGCCGCAAAAACGGATGCTGCAAAAACCAGGCTCACGCCGAGGACAACGAAGATTGCTTTTTTCATAGTGCCCCCATGTTAGGATAGATTGATGCGCAAAATCAATCGCCTGATCGTCGTCGGAGGGATTCTGCTTTTAACCCTTCAGGCCTGCAGTCCGCAGCGCTTTTTTTACTACCCCAACCGCATTCTCTATACCGATCCGGATAAGACGGGCCTCAAGCCTGAGCTTGTTTATTATCCCAGCCGAAACGGCAAGAAACTTTGCGCTCTCTCTTTTAAAACGCAGCATTCCCCGAAGGGAACCATTGTCTACTTCCATGGGAACTTTGGGAATGTCACGAATCACTTTCCCTTGGCCGTCTTTCTCCTGAAGCACGGCTACGATGTGCTCGCGTTCGACTATCAAGGATACGGCGTTTCGGAAGGCAGCCCTGCCCCGAAGCGGCTGGTTGAAGACGGCATCAGCTCCGTCCATTACGCTCAGGAGCATCTGAGGAAAGAAGGGACGGGCGTAGCGCTCTTCGGACAGTCTCTAGGAGGCGCCACCGCCATCGTGGTGGCGGCACAGGAGCCTCTCGTGAAAGCCGTTGTCGCCGAGGCGCCTTTTGCCACCCACAGCGGCATGGCTCGTCATGTACTCAAACAGCATTGGTATACGTGGCTGCTCTATCCCGTGCTTCCCCTCTTCGTCAACCGGTCACAGAACGCCATACGCTTTGTGGAACAGGTCAGCCCCAAACCCTTATTCCTCATTCATGGGGACGCGGACAAAATCGTCCCGGTGAAAATGTCGAAGGAGTTATTTGAAAAAGCTCGGGAACCGAAAAAACTCTGGCTTGTGCGAGGTGTGGGACATCTCGAGATACGTCGGGATCAGAAAGAGGTTTACGAGAAGGCCGTAGCTGATTTTTATGATGCAGCGCTTGTTAAAGGAAGTACGCCAGGCTAATCAGTGCTTCTTTGTGAGCATTCGCGCGTTCAAGCTTCAGGCGCAGATCGAAGCAGCGCGTAAGGCTCACACTTTGATGAAGCGTCAATCTTACCGTGTCAGGTGTTCCGCCGCTCACGTATGGAAAATAGGAACTGGTAAATCGCAGCCTGTAGCTTTTCACCGGCGTGAACAGAATCCCTCCCGTTGGTCCCCCACCGAAACGGACGGTGTTTTTAAAAACCTCTCCCAACTGCAGCGTCATCTCGCCAAGACCGTAGATCAGCGCTTTCCCTTCTTTGAGCCAGGCGGAATAGCCCGGGCCTAAATTCAGCCCGTAATACAAGCTGTGCTCCGGATCACGGTCGAGATCATCGGCGACCGCGACGCCCGACTGCACCTTCCAGGACGGCGGATGGATCCAGCGATCGTAAGGCGTCATGGAAAACATATCGATGACCGAGAAATCCTGCACGTAGAACGCTGAACGCTTGTGCGCGTAGCGAACTTTGGTGTGAAACATCTCTAATTTGCTGCCCGGCAAATATCCCTCGGGTGGATCCTCCTGATCATGAATGGCTGGGCGGAAAGAGAGTTCTTCAAATGGCGATCGGCTGGAAAAGCCATGCGAATACATCAGCCGCCCGGTTTTGTGTCCTGCATGGGGCGGCACGGCGACAGGCGTTACTTCGCGAACAGGCGAGGCGGGCCATTGGCTGCGGGCCAGCAAGAGCGCGTGCTCCTGCGCGACGACATCCGACGGCGGATCCGCAGAAAATCCGACCCGATACCTGAAGAGATCATGAGCGGAATCCAGGACAAGAGCCTGCCGTGCCGGCGATAAGCTGGTCTCAGGCGTCACGTGCTCAGGATCTTTGGCTGCCTTTTCCGCCGCCCCTATCTCGGCTTTGGAAAGTCTGGCACGGCGCTCCAGCATGAGGCGCGCGAGCGATGGACGCTGTACGGCGGTGAAGGACGACGCGTCACGCGCCGCTAAAACGCGGACCGTGTCCACCGGTATGGTTTTAAAAAGAAAGTCATCTTTCAGATGTGCTGAAGGATCGGCAACTTCCAGCAGCGGCAGAAGGTAGTAGGAACAATTCTTATTGAGAAAGAAATAGCGGATACGGGTATTGCCCAATTCCCAGAGATGATTCATGAGCCGGGCCGTGGACTCAGGCGACAG
>JANLWZ010000060.1:0-2125 GCA_031364865.1 Elusimicrobiota bacterium | reverse complement strand
GATGTGCGCGGATGTGGGCCTGGACCTTCGCAGACTTGCCATGCACTTTCTGATACGCCGTCAGGAATGGTCCCATGAGCCATGGCCAGACCGCACCCTGGTGGTATCCCGAGTCGCGCTCAATAACGCTCCCTTTGTAATGCGAGACGTATTTGGGGTCGCGTGCGTCCAGCGTCCGCAATCCAAAAGGTGTTAGAAGTCGTTCTTCCAGCATCGACACGATTCTTTCTGCACGATCCGGCGTGACGCTTTCAAACGGAAGGCTGACGGCAAAAATCTGATTGGGCCGCAGCGAGGCGTCTTTTTCATGGCCGTTGACGCAGTCATAAAGATAGCCGCCTTCTTCAAACCAGAACTGCTGGTTGATGGAGGACCACACCTTTTCCGAAAGTTTCATCCATTTTTTCGCGTCTTCTTTTTCGCCCATGCGCGTGGCGATCTGATCCATGATGCGCAAAGCGTTGTACCAGAGCGCCTGGATCTCGATGGCCTTACCTGCCCGCGGCGTAGCGGCGCGATCCGTCACAATGGCGTCCATCCAGGTCAGCGGTGTGGAGGCCTGTCCGGCATAGATGAGCCCATCCAGGTCCATATGGATATGGAAGCGCGTGCCGTTCTGATAATGCGTGATGATGTCTTTCATCACGTTCCAGAGATGATCTTTGACGAAGTCAAAATCCTTGGTGTAGCGGAGGTAATGAAACGCTGAAACAATGAACCACAAGCTTGTGTCCACGGAGTTGTAATCCGTGCCGCCTTGCTCGGAAAAGCGATTCGGCACGATGCCATCCTGCACAGAGGCCGCGTATGTGTTCAAGATATGCCTGGCTTCGGCATAGCGTCCCGTGGCGAGCAGAAGTCCGGGAAAAGCGATGAGGGTGTCCCGCCCGTAGCTTTCAAACCACGGATAGCCGGCGATGATGCTGATGCGCTTGGGCTCCTCTGGCGCCGTTTTGCTTTCGACCAGGAATTGATCCGCGGCATGCAGAAGGTGATGCGTCACGTCATCCGAAGCTTCCCAGCCGGAGATCAGCGATTGGCGGCGCTTGCGCTCCGCATTCAACAGATAACTGGCGTCGAAGTACCCGGCACCTTCGGTGGTCGCCGTGAAAACGCACTCCTGGCCCGCCGTGAGCGTGAACTTGAATTGGCCGGGCGACCAGCAATCTTCCCGTGAATCGAGACCACGCTCTTCTTCTCGCGCGTAAGCGATCTGACGAAACCAGTTGAAACCGGATGCAAATTCTTTCGCATTGTGATGGAAGAAGACGGTCGGCACGCCGGCGTAGGGCGTCACGGAACAGACGCCGTTGGCGGTGTCCATCTGCGCTTTTAAATCGGCGTTCTCTTTATGAAGCGCGTGAAAGTTGCGGCCCGTCAACAGCGGCCGCAGAACGAGCTCAGCGTTGGCGGCTTCCTTGCGGATCCTGTACGTCAGAATAACGGTGTTTTGACCATGGATCATCGTGAGAGATTTTTCCAGGACAAGCGGCCCCAGACGGTACGTCCAGATGGGCCAGGGGTCGAGACGAAAGCCGATGAGATTTTCATGGCCGCGCGGATGCACCACGCCGGGATATTGATGGCAGGACAAATCATAACGCACATCATTCACAATGACCCATTCTTCCAGGCCGTTGACGAGCATCATTCTTCCGATAGGAGGATGGGTGGCGGCGACGAGAAGTCCGTGATAACGGCGGGTATTGCAGTGGACGAGAGTGGAGGAGGCAAATCCACCGAGGCCGTTCGTTTCCAACCATTCTTTGGACAGCGCCGTCTCGAAGTCGGAACAGGTGTCCCTGTCGAAGGCAATCATCCCACCACCTCTTTGTGCATGCGCACTCCGAGCAAGAATTCGCAAAGAGGTGGTGGGATCACGTCGGAAATTTTACAAAACTTTTTAAGGGCGAAAAGAAAGAGCGGGCCGGCAAAGGGGATCCGGCCCGCTCCAAGTTGTTGGTTCGGCGGGTCGGCGGTTGGGCGAATAGAGTTACTCGCCGGTACGCCGATCCTCCGTACCTCCGATCCGGACTTTTAGATGTGGAATACCGCAAACTACAGTCCATCCACAGCAAAATAATCTACAGCATCAGCGACAGCATCAACAGCAACATCAGCAGCA
>JANLWZ010000051.1:0-5521 GCA_031364865.1 Elusimicrobiota bacterium | reverse complement strand
ACAGGCGGGATGAATCCGAAGTTCTGGAATCAGAACGGTCCGCCGGCGTCGCTCGAGAAGTGGGCTGGCAATCAGGCGCGCTTCAATCTCGATCTCGCGTTGGCGCTACCGCAGGTGGACATCGTCGGCGCGACAACCACCGCGCTCCGCGGCACGCAAAAGGATTCAGCGACGCATGAGGTGAAGGTGACCGTTCGGAATACCGTGAGAGAAGTACGTCGCAAATTGTTTCATCTTGCCGGCTGCATCGGGCCAGCCTTCCTCTGCCAAAAGCCGGTAATAGGTTCGCATCATCTGATAGCGGTCCTGGGTGGTGGGGCGGGAATAGGAACCCGTTTCGACGAATTCTTTGATCTGCTTGAAAATCCATGGGTAGGACGCTGCGGCGCGTCCGATCATCACCCCGTCGCACCCCGTTTCAGCCACCATGCGAACGGCGTCTTCCGGTGTGAGGATGTCACCGTTACCGATCACAGGAATCTTCACCGCTCGTTTGAGCTCCGCGATGAGCTGCCAATCCGCTTTCCCCGAATAGCCCTGTGCGCGCGTGCGTGCATGCAAGGCCACGGCCTGCAGTCCTTCTTCTTCTGCGATCTTTCCCATATCCACAGCCACGAGCTCGTGGTCGTCCCAGCCGGAACGAAATTTCATCGTGAGAGGGATTTTCAAGACGCTGCGGCAGGCGGAAACGATTTTACGAACGAGCGGAAGATCGCGCAAGCAACCAGAACCGCCATTACAATTCACGACCTTCTTAACGGGACATCCAAAATTAATGTCGACCGCGTCGAACCCCATGTCCTGGCAGATCTGCGCGGCGTTCGACATCACTTCGGGGACGGCGCCAAAGAGCTGTGCGGTGATGGGGCGTTCCTGCAGTTCGAAGCTGAGGTAGTTAAAGGATTTGGCGCGTTTGGAGTCCGAACGGCCGCCGTCGGTGCTTACGACGCCATGAGAGCTGGTGAATTCCGTCATCAGCAATCCGCATCCACCCAGCCCGCGAATCAGCTGGCGAAAAACAGTGTCCGTGACACCCGCCATAGGAGCAAGGGCGGTCGCCGGGGCGACTTTTATCGGTCCGATGTTCAACGACTTTGGAAAGTTTCCGAGGAGCATAGCCCCCATGATATCTCATGGCCAGATCGGTGCTGATACAATGCCCCCCATGTCCATCCTTCTCAGTTGCCAAAAATTGTCAAAACGCTTCGGGCCGCGTCCCTTGTTCGAAGGACTTTCTTTCGGGCTGTTCGACAACGAACGGACGGGACTGATAGGTCCAAACGGGACAGGCAAGTCGACTCTCCTGAAGATCCTGGCAGGGCTCGAGACGCCGGATTCCGGCGAACTCGCTCTGCGGCGCGGACTGCGGGTACGCTACCTGGCGCAGCGTGACTTCCAGGAGGAGACCCCTCACGGCGTGACCGTCCGCGATGAACTGGTCCAGGCCCTGCAGAATTTGGGACTGGAAGATTACGAAGTGGATATGCGGGTGGAAGCAGGCCTGGAAGGATCCGGGTTTAAATCCGATCAACGCGTGGACAGTCTTTCCGGAGGCTGGAGAAAGCGTCTGGCCATCCTCTCCCAGGTGCTCGCCGAGCCGGACCTCCTGCTTTTAGACGAGCCTACAAACCATCTTGATCTTGAAGGTGTTCTGTGGCTGGAACGCTTTCTTTCTGGTCTCACGTTCTCCTTTTTAGTCGTCACGCATGACCGGCGTTTTTTGGAAGCTGTCTGCAACCGTGTGATCGAGCTGAACAAGCGCTATGAGAACGGCCATTTATCGAGTGCGGGGAACTACAGCCAGTTCGTGGAGAACCGAGAAGCCCTGTTCCATGTGCAGTCTGCACAGGAAGAATCAGCGCGCAATATTGTGCGCCGGGAAATCGAGTGGCTGCGCCGTGGCCCAAAAGCGCGGACGACCAAACAAAAAGCCCGTATCGACCGAGCCGGTGCGTTGATCGAAGATTTAGGCGAGCTCGAGTACCGCAACGCACAGGACCGCGCCGCCGCCATTGATTTTTCCGGCAGCGACCGGCAGACCAAGCGCCTGATCCAGACGGTGGGGATCCACAAGAGCATGGGGGGCAAAAAGCTTTTCGGCCCGCTCGACCTCTGGCTTGGCCCGGGCGACAAGCTTGGACTTCTCGGCGGAAACGGCAGCGGCAAGAGCACTCTCTTAAAGATTCTGTCGGGGTCGCTGGCGACAGATGGCGGCGCGATCAAACGGGCCGACGGCCTGAAGGTGGTTACTTTCGACCAGCACCGCGAGCAGTTGGACCTCACGCTGCCCCTGCGCGTCGCCCTCTCCGATTCCGGCCATTACGTGCAATTCCGGGATCGCCCCATTCACGTTGTAGCCTGGGCGGAACGCTTTCTCTTTTCTAAGGAACAGCTCGATCTCCCACTGAACCGTCTCTCAGGCGGCGAGCAGGCGCGCGTTTTGATCGCGCGCCTGATGCTCAAGCCCGCGGATATCCTGTTGCTCGACGAACCCACCAACGATCTGGACATTAGCTCGCTTGAAATATTGGAAAACAGCATGGTCGAATTTCCCGGGGCGCTCGTGCTTGTCACGCACGACCGTTATCTGTTGGACCGCGTCAGCCGGAACATTCTGGCCTTGGACGGCAAAGGGCATGGGCAATATTACGCGGATCTTGCGCAGTGGGAAGAGGCCCAGGACCTCGTGGACCCTGACCCGCCCCCCCTGGTCCAAGAAGATCTCCCGGTCGAAAATGAACCGAAGAAAGGGCTCTCTAAAAGCGATGAGAAAGAAGTGAAACGAATCGAGGCTGAACTCAGAGCCGCTGCGACACGCCTGACTCAGGCTCAGCTGGCGCTGACAGACCCTTCCATCGCAGCGAACGCCTCCGAACTGCTCAGACGCCAGGGCGCGCTCGACGCTGAAAAACAAACCATTAGGACCCTCGAAAAAAGCTGGGAAGACCTCGAGGCTCGACGATCAGGGGTTTAAGACGGGGTGTGCTGCTGAGCGTTTTTCCAAAGTCGATTGCAGAGGGCGTCTACAGCAAATCTTTGAGGGTTAGGCGGCAAATCGCCTTTCAATCCAAAATCAAAAAGACCCATGAAACGCAGACCTGAAAACCCGACGTCGGCCATCGTTTCGGCCAAGGGCCAGCTGATGAGAGTGACTTTACTGTAAGTGAGAGGACGAAAGAGTGCGCGGTTTGGTTCCTTATTAAACACCAGACGCTCGAGTGTTTCGGCCTTTGAAGGTATCGCGCGACTCCGCTTTGCGCCCGATGCCTCAAGATCTAAACAATTCGGAGCATTGCGGAAATGGATCAGGAAGTAATGGGGGTCAAGCACGCGGCCGCTTCGATCGATGATCTTGAGGGGCAGATAGTCAACCTCCGTCACTCCGGCACGCTCTAGACACTCTTTCAGCCGCGCTGACACAAACCATTGAGCACTATTATTCCAGAGGCAGTCGGTGAGCCGTGCTTCCTTCAAAGGACCATCTGCGTCCACCACGCAAAACGCATTCGCAGGCCATGACGGCGCCACGTCCTTCTCTGCCTTACGTATCAGGGAATCATCAAACCGGTGAACGTAAAAAGCTCCTTGCACCTCCACGAGCCGCCAGCTCAATCCGCTGAACATGCTTCATTCCCCCCAGGAATATTATTGATGTTTGCGTGAGGGTGGACGAGGCTTGGCGGATTTTTTAAGCCGTTTTGGAGGAAGAATGCAGATGCAGCCGCTAAACCCACACCCCATACAGCAATAAGGTCTATCACCGATCTCAAATCCCCTGGTAGAAGCCCATTTTGAGGAGGACAATCCGCATTTGGAGCATTTATTCATTTTGAGTGGCCCTCAATCCAGCGTCTGCAATGCTAAGGATGGCGACGAGTTTGCTCGGCGACGCGTTTTTGTCTAAAAGCGATACGGCGTTCTGCGGCATGATGACGCATGTGATCTGTGAGTTTAATGAAGGCCGTTTCCCAGGGGCCTGGCAAATAGACATCAATGTTCTTAAACCGAAAGTTCGAACCTAGCTCTTGCTGCTCGATATCTCCCTCGATGTCTAAGACGATCGTCTTGTTTTCATAAAAACGGATGTGCCGAATTCCCCTGGCATGATTCGTTTGTCTTTGCGTGAGGTCACTGTGGCCTACGGCGTACGCTTTCTTGGCCAACGTGAATTGGATCACCTTGTTATCGCCGATGGTGCTTTCGGTGACGGAGGTGATGGAGGAAAGCGCTCGGTCTTCCACTTTCCGCGCGCTATGCCGACGCAATTCCACTTCGAGTTCAGCCAGTCGTTCCGGAAGGTCCTGCGCTAATGCAGGATTCTCGGGAATAGCACTGGCACGTTTTTTGATCACCATACTGACAGTATCTCACATTCCGTATCCTCTTCATCTAAAATACCCGGATGTCCTTACTGCCTCCTCACGCCCGTGACAAGTCTACCCGGCTGACGCTCGCCCTTTCTCCCGTGGGGACGCTTTCTATCCAAACGGGGTCCGAAGAGGATAAGGTTGCGGGGGATGTGGCGTGGCGGATCGAGAAGAATTTCCAGCAGGGGCAGGGACTGTTTCATCTGGGGGCGCGGGAACTGCGCGCGGCGCTGCCACCCGTGTTGGCCTACTGGCGAGATTTTTCGCACCACTTCATGAAGGCGGTGAGTATTCTCCAGACGATGCCGGCCAAAGGCCAACTGATTCAGATTCCTCTAGCGGACGAGGACATCGCTCACTGGCTCTCCGCCGCTCCTCCGATGCCGGGGTTGGATTTCTTAAACGATGTGACGGTGCGGATCTTGTGGGCCGAGCTGGAATCCACCCTGCAGCGCCATCTCGTGCGTTTTCCTGGCTCGGCGGCGCGTTTTTTCCAGCGCCTTCATCCCTCCTGGCACCAGATCGGACGCATCCATCTGCAGCTCGCCGAAAATCCGGGTGACCCCGAACGTCCCTTCTCGTTTCAGGCCACCTTCAGCGTCGTGACGCGCGGTCTGCAGCAAACGATCACGACCGAGCATCCGCTGCGTCGCGCGTTGATCGATTACGCCGGTACACAGCATCGCGAAAAACTCGCGTCTCTCATGAATCCCCTGCACGACGCGGCGAAGCACAGCCTCTTCCTTCAAAATCTGATCGATTCGGCCGAGATCTACGACCCTCAAGCCTGGACCCCGTCCGAGGCGTATCTGTTCTTAAAAAGCGTTCCCACGTTGGAAAAAAACGGCATCGCGGTGCGCGTTCCCAACTGGTGGAAGACGCGCCCCCGGCCGCAGGTGCGTGTGACTCTCGGCGAGCGGGCGGCGTCCTGGCTGGACGCCGAGACACTGCTCGACTTTTCCGTGAAGGTGGCCCTGGGCGATCATACGCTCACGCCCGAGGAATGGCGCCAGGTGAAAGAGGCGAACCAAAGCCTGGCCTTGATCAAAGGTCAGTGGGTGGAGATCGATCGCACGCGCCTGCAAGAGGTGCTGTCGTATTGGCAGGCGGTGGAGAAGTCTGTCTCCAAGAAGGGCATTACGTTTATCGAAGGC
>JANLWZ010000044.1:0-1962 GCA_031364865.1 Elusimicrobiota bacterium | reverse complement strand
CGGAAGCGTAAGCGAAGAGCCCGATCGAAAAAGCCCAGAGCGCCCAGGTCGTCAGCCAGGTCGCGTTGGAGGAAAACTTTCCGTACTGAAAGAGCACCTGGACGATAGGGTGGCCCAGCACGAGGAGTCCTACGGTGGCTGGAAGAATCATGAAAAGCGTCAAGCGCAGGGAAAAGTTCAGAGTCTCTTTGACTTCATTCATCGCGCCGCGCGAGACCGCGGCGGACATGCTGGGCAGCGCCACTTGTGAGAGTGCAATGCCGAACAGCGCCAGCGGCAGCTGCATCACGCGGTTTGAATAATAAAGTGCTGTGACCGATCCCACGCTCAAGAACGTTGCCATCATCGTATCCACAAAGGCGTTCAGTTGATCTGCAGCAACGCCTAGCGTGGCCGGCAAGATGAGGCGGCCCACGCGTCGTACACCTTCATGCTGAGGTTCCCACTTTAGTCCTAGAGAAAATCCCCTCTCAAAAAGCGCCGGTATATGCACAAAGAATTGGCTGAAGCCGCCCACGGTGACGCTGATCGCAAGTCCAATGATGGCGGTATGTCCGCTGACATGGGCTACCCAGAGAAAGCCGATGTAAACCATTTCCGCAACGCTCAAGCAGGCAGGCGCCAGCGCCGGCAGGAAGAAGGAATGAAAAGAATTTAAAACGCCGGTGATGAGGGCGGCCAGGCAGATGAAAAGCATGAAGGGAAACATGCAGCGTGTGAGCGTGACGGTAAGGGCAAAGCGGTCTGATGCGGGATCGAAACCGCGTGCGATCAGACGCGTGAGCTGTGGAGCGAAAAGGATGCCAAGGATCGTGATGATGGAAAGGATGACGAGGAGTGTGGTGAAGATCGTGTTTAAAAACCGCTGCGTATCTTCTTTGGACTTGTTCTGCGTGTACTCGGAAAAGACGGGGACGAATGAGGCCGAAAGCGCGCCTTCGCCTAAAAGCCGGCGAAACAGATTAGAAATACGGAAGGCGGTGTAAAAAGCGTCAGCGGCGGGACCGGCTCCAAAATAGGCGGCTACCATGGTGTCCCTGAGGTATCCCAGGATCCGCGAAATCATGGTTGCGCCCGTAAAAATACCCGCGGAGCGGGCTAGTTTGTGCTGGTTTGTCGTCATTGACTTTGCCTAATTCAATGACATACGATACCACTTCCTTATGGCAAAACTAAAGACAGGACGACACACTTCAGCGCTCAAAGCGCACCGCCAATCCGATAAGCATGCCGCGCATAACGTCGGCATTCGCAGCGCGATTCGTACCATTGCGCGCAAAGTGGAATCCGCGGTTGCCGCCAAAGATGCTAAGACAGCGAAAGGTCTTTTGAACGAAGCGTTTTCAGCGTGGGATAAAGCTGCTAAGACAGGTATTGTCCACTGGCGTGCGGCTTCCCGCAAGAAATCAAGACTTGCTGCCCGCGTAGGCGCGCTCGCGCCTGCCAAGGCCTAACGTAAGCAACGTCAACGCCATTTCCGGCGTTTCCTTCCCAGACTTAATCGACTCTTCAGCATCCACACAGAGGCTCAACGCTTCCGTGAGGTGTTCGTCGTCCCATCGCGACAATTCCTGAATAAAACGGTTTTCTTCCCCCCGGCGGATGTGAAAGCGCATGGCCAGGATGGCAGAGTTTTCGCCGGAACTCTTCGCGTCCAGCCAATCGCGGATCGAGCGCGAGATAAGTGCCAGAAGTCGTACCGGTTCTTCCCCGCCTTCCAGTAGATCATCCAGCACACCCAGCGCTGCCGCAGGATCCTGTCTGCGGATGCTTGCGACCCATTCAAACGGTGATGCCGCTTTAGCGTACCCAAAAGATGTTTGCGCGTCTTCCAGTTCAATCGTCAGCCGATTGCCCACAAACGCCGCGCACTTGGCGAGTTCCTGATCCAGCTGTCGTAACCCTTCGCCCGATTGCTGGATAAGCCAGTGCGCCGCGGCAGGATTGAGCTGCTTCACGTAA
>JANLWZ010000007.1:0-1566 GCA_031364865.1 Elusimicrobiota bacterium | reverse complement strand
GACGGCAAAACGAAGCTCAGAGTACATGGAACCGTATCCGGCAGCTGGCCCCGCAGGATCCTGATGTTCAGCGGGTGTTTCATGGACACCCCTAAACCTGTCCGCTTCCTGCTGTATCTCCTCTTCGGCGTTTGTCCGCTGCTCTTCTTTACCGACTTAACGCGCAATCCCTATTACACGCAGATCGCTTTGCTCAATATCTTTGTGCCGGCATGCTGGCTCGTCTGGATTGTGCAGGCGTTCAGGCAGCAGGAACTCGTATGGAACAGCTCTCCCTTCGATACGCCGCTGCTCGCCCTGGGTTTAGTCTCCGTGAGCAGCTGGTTTGTATCGATGTATCTCCACCCGGCATTTCTCTCGTCCATCTACAGCGAAGGCTCCAAAGCGCACGTCTTTCTGCTCTCCAACACTTTCCTGGTCTACGCCGCCGCTCTACGCGTGCGCGATCAAGCGCTCGTGCGCAAACTCCTCTGGATCACGTACGTCGTTGCGATCATCGCCTCCGCCTATGGTGTAGCGCAGTATTTTGGCGTGGAGCTGATCTGGCCGAGACAGCTCAATCCTTACGGCAATCGTCCGGTGTCCACGTTTGGCAATCCAAACTTCATGTCCTCTTTTCTGGTGGTGGTCATGCCGGTGATGGTGGCGGATTTTCTCTTTAACGTGACGGGCTTTCCCCGTGCATTGCTCTTTGTAGGGATCCAGCTATGTCTGGGAGCGCTCTTGGCGACGATGACGCGCTCTTCCTGGGCGGGACTTGCCGTGGCTCTTGTGGTCCTGGTTTGTTACATCAAACGTTCCAAAGCAAAACCTTTAAGCGGCATGAAATCTCTTCTAGCTCTCATGACGCTGATCATTCTTTTTTGGCCGCAAAGTGCGGGAAATTACAGGCCTGCTGTCCTGGATCGTGTCATCGAGGTGAAACGCGCCACCGTAGAAGCTTATGGTTCCGTGTATCAGCGATTTCTGATTTGGATCGCGGCTTTCGGGATGGTGGAGGATCATCCTTTCCTGGGGAAAGGGTGGGGATGTTTTGAGCTTTTCTATCCCTTTTATCAGGGCCCTCTTCTATTTGTGAAGAATCTGGCCGCAAGAACCCACGCCAATAACTCCCACAATGAAATCCTGGAATATTGGTCGCAGATCGGCGGCATCGGCCTGGGTGTCGTGGTCTGGTTGTGGTTCGTTTTTGCCCGAACAGGCGCCTCCGTTTCGAAGAGGCTTTCGCAAGGGTGGCCGGTCTTATGCTGGGGCATGATGGGCGGGGTCGCAGGCATGCTCGTGGATAATCTGCTGAACGTTTCTGTTCATTTTGCCGTTCCTGCTTTCTTTTTCTGGTGGTGGGTAGGAACCGTCATGGCTATGGATCCTCAGAATGTCTCCATCCGTCGAATTGCTCTGGGATCTCTATGGCGTAAAGCCGTCCTCTGCATCGCGGCGAAAGGCGGCCAGCGCCGCCTGGTACTGGGTCACTTCAGGGTGATCCGCCCGTCGATTCCGGCCTGCACTGCGCCCGCCGCACGGACATAGGCCATCACGACGCTGGCCATCAGCTTTCCATCGGTC
>JANLWZ010000402.1:0-1727 GCA_031364865.1 Elusimicrobiota bacterium | reverse complement strand
GACGAGCGCCGTGACCGCGGCGCGAACGACCGGAGGGTCGGCGCCGACGGCGGTCGTATAAAAAATGATGGGCAGGATACACAACCACAGGGCGTAACGCCTGGGAATGGTCAGCGCGAGGATGGCCAGCAAGCCAAGATTGACTATGAGCGACATGTTTTGCCCTGAGACCACCACGATGTGATAGACCCCGGCACGAATGCAGGCTTCCTTTAACTCTTGAGGAAGTATTCCCTTGGCACCTACCGTAACACCGAGCAGCAGCGCACTGGCGCGATCGGGCAGGCGAGCCTCCCAGAATTCCCGGTAGCGATTCTGAAAATCCCAGGCCGCGCGCGACAGGCTCCAGGCGGGCGAGCGGGCCGTGATTTGAAATCCATCGTCATACCAGACTTTAAATACGGCAAAGACGCGCCGGCTTGCCCAATACTCCTTCCCTTTGACGGATGACGCTCCCAGCCAGCCGCGAAGCCGCACGCGGTCGCCTGGCGCCAGGGCGGTTTCCAGCCAGGGCAAAGTGACCAGCGTCCTTCCGTGAAAAGCCGAAAGCGGCTCTGCCCGGCCTTCCAGCAAAAAGCGCGTCTGTCCCCACTTTAAAACAGGAGCATCCAGGACCTTTCCTTCCACAACGATCACGGATGAACCACGAAGCTTGGACAGATCATAGAGTCCCGCTCTCGGAAAAAGCCCGAGGGTGTGCAGCAGAAAGATTCCGGCCATCGCGGAAAGCAAGGTCCATACCAACGCATAGCGCATATCCCTTAGATGCAGACGGGCGCCAGTTATTCGTTACTTATTGAGTTTTGTTTTAAGAATGCCGAGGAGGTCGGAGGGGAGCGGCGAAGGCCGCCAGAGAAGATTCACCACAGCAAGTTTGACCCAGCCTTTGGCAATGACCTTCCCTGCGTCATCATGGATCTCGGAGTGGAAAGTAAGGTGCGCATGGCCGAGCTCGGAGAGATAGGTCCTTACCTTAATAAGGTCGTCATAGCGCGCGGCCGCGAGATATTCCACATGCGATTCCATCGCCGGCATGAACAGCCGCTGCTTTTCTTCAAGATCGCGGTAGCGGATGCCGATAGATCTCAGCCATTCGGTGCGGCCGCGCTCAAAAAGGACTAGATAATTCGCGTAATAGACGACGCCCATGCGGTCTGTATCCGCGTAAGAGATTCGCGTTTCAAAATCGTAGTGGTTCACGCAGGCAAGTATACCTTTGTTGACTGGAGAGGGCTAAATCCGTATAGTTTCGACCGAATGACGCACCAGAACTCAGCGAAGTCGTCCATGATGGCCATGTGCATGTGTATGCAACAGGGGCATGGGTTGCTTTGCGGTCGCCGCGGCGACCAGGTTCTGGCGAAATAAGACGTAGAACTTAAAAACTAGAATCGAAAAGGCAGCCCATCCCGAAAACGCGGGGTGGGTTTTTTATTTCCCCCTGTCTTCACGCGCTGGCAGTTGTCGTTCTAAGACCCTAAACTCTAATTTTGTTTAATGAACGGAGAATTTCATGAAACGCACAAAAATCAGCATCATTGTTAGTCTTATTGCCCTTTCAACACTAACGCGCAGCCACGCGGAGGAGACAATCAGAGTCGGGCACTTCCCCAACATTACGCACGCGCAGGCGCTGGTGGGTCTAGCCAATGGCACTTTCCAAAAAGCACTGGGCACGACGAAAATCGATGTCAAAACCTTTACGGCTGGCCCTTCAGAAATTGAAG
>JANLWZ010000241.1:0-9050 GCA_031364865.1 Elusimicrobiota bacterium | reverse complement strand
TTCGTAGGGACCACGATAGACCGTCGGCACGGTCTCATAGTTGTAGTAAGGCGGTGGTGAGGTGGTCGTCCACTCCAGCGTATTGGATTCCCACGGATTGTCCGAGGCTTTGCGGCCGCGAAAGATGCTCCAGAAAAGATTGAAGAGCACGAGAGCCTGCGTACAGAACATGAGAATCGCGCACACGCTCATAAAAGTGCGGATCGGCTGCAGATGCGCAAGGCCCGCGTAGAAATTCGGCTCGAAGAGGCGTCGCGGTTCACCGCCCGCACCGAGGACAAACATCGGGTAAAACACGAGGTTGAAGAGCACGAAGGTGATGATGATGTGGATCTTCGCAAGCGTCTCATTCATGTAGCGCCCGAACATCTTCGGTACCCAGAAATAAAGACCGGCAAACATCCCGAATAAGGCGCCGCCCACCATCATGAAGTGAAAGTGGCCGATCACGAAATAGGTGTTGTGCAGCTGCGCATGCACCGGGGTCACAGCGGAGAATACGCCCGTGAGCCCGCCAATGATGAACATCGAAATAAAGCCGATGACGCAGAGCATGGGAGAGGAAAAACGAATGGCGCCGCGCCACATCGTCCCGAGCCAGTTGAACGTTTTGATGGCCGAAGGTACAGCGATCACTACGGTCGACATCATGAATACCGTGCCGAGCGTAGGGTTCATGCCGCTGGTGAACATGTGGTGTCCCCACACTATAAAGCCCAGGCCCGCGATAGCGGCAAGAGCGTAGACCATGCCTTTGTACCCGAAGATCGGCCGGCGCGAAAAAGTAGAAAGAACGTCAGAGACGATACCCATCGCCGGCATGATCACGATATAGACTTCCGGATGGCCGAAGAACCAGAAGAGATGCTGCCATAAAAGCGGACTGCCGCCCGAGCGTTCCAACGTATTGCCGCCAATGATCAGTCCGGCGGGCATGAAGAAACTCGTGCCTGCAACGCGGTCCAGCAGCAGGCAGGCGACGCCGACGGTCAAGGAAGGGAGCGCGAGCAGGAGCAAGATCGCCGTGATGAACTGCGCCCAAACCGTGAGCGGCATGCGGAAGAAGCCCATGCCTGGCGCGCGAAGATTGAGCACCGTCGTAATGAAATTGATCGATCCCATCAGCGAGGAGATCGCGAGGATCATCAGACTGATGATCCAGTAAGTTTGACCGACCGGTTCCACGGCGCTTAAAGGTGCATAAGCAAACCATCCGGACTTAGCAGCCCCTGTGCCCGTAAAGAAACTCGCCACCATGACGATGCCGGAGAGCACATACGTCCAATACGACGCCATGTTCAGGCGCGGAAAGGCCATGTCATCAGCGCCGATCATGAGCGGCACCAGATAGTTGCCGAAGCCGCCGACCAAGATGGGAATGACGGCGAAGAAGATCATGATGGTCGCATGCATCGTAAAAGCCATGTGATAAAAGTCGGGCAGCATCACACCGCCGGGCATGCCGCTCGGCGCCAGATGCCCCATTCCTGGAAGCGCTTTACCGGGGAATCCCAGTTGCCAGCGGATCAGAATCGAAAGTAATGTCCCTAAGATGAGGAAGCCAACTCCGGTAAAGAGGTACTGAAGACCGATGATCTTATGGTCTACAGAGAAAACCCACTTTCGCAGAAAACTTTGAGGCGGCGGATGATGTGTCGACATACTCTACCTTCCTTTATTAGAACGCGTCGGCCTTGGCATTCTTCAGCCAAGCCGAGTAATCTTCGGGCGTATCCACAATGATCTGGCCTTTCATCTGATAATGGTTCGTGCCGCAGAACTGCGTGCAGCGGATCTCGTAAGTGCCCGGCTTCGTCGCCTGGACCCAGACGGTCGAAACGATGCCGGGGACAGCATCTTGATGGACGCGAAGATCGGGAATATAAAAACCATGGATCACGTCCTGGGCTCTTAACTCAAAACGCACATTTTTGCCGACGGGAATATGAAAATCGTTCTGCACTTCAATTTCCCCTTCCGGGCCTTCCACTTTGAAATGCCAAAGCCACTGCTCCGCCATGACTTTGACGGTGATGTCCGGCGCAGGATAATTCTGCTGCAGCCGGAGCTTGGCCCACAAATTTTGGCTCATGAAGCCGAGGATCACAAGGATCACGGCCGGTACAGCCGTCCAGACAACTTCGGCTTTCGTGCTGCCATGAGAGTAATAAGCGGTTTGTCCTGGGCGCGCGCGGTAGCGGATGGCAAGCCAGATGAGGGCGACTTCGGTCAGGACGAAAGCCACGCCGGTGATGATCAAAACGAGGTTATAGAGAGAATCGATTTGCGGGCCGTAGGTAGAAGCAGAGGGTCCAAGCAGCCAGCCTGAGAACATTTTCGACATCAACGGTACTCCTTAAAAGATGGGGATTGTGACGGCGACGTTTTTATATCAAAATTGCAGGCTTCCAGTCAGATTATCGAAAATCACTTCGGACGTTTGTCCTTTTTTCACGACCACTTCACGGTATTGAGCCATCGGGATATATTCCGGACGCGTCCCCTGGTTGGCCGTATCAAGATCCCAACCTTCATGTCGCGCGCTGATCACATACCCGCCAGGCGGAACATTCTTAATAAGGAAGCTGCCTTGCAGATCAGTGACAGCCACGGAATCATGCGGCGAGACGTAGATCCAGGCGCGTTCCCAGGGGTGCTTGCCGCAGTTCAGCTTATACAGACCGGCCACGACCAGGGGTCGGCGAACGGGCGCGATTCCCCCAGGAAGCTTTACGTCGAAAAGCGTGTCGCTCTTACGGTAGGCGATGAGATGGTGCTCGGCGCCATCTTTGTTGGTCAGGGCGAGACTGGCTCCCTGCGGGACCCACTGCATTCTGGGCTTCAGCTGACAAGCGACTGTGGAAAGCTCGTACTTCAGTAATGACGGCATGACGCGCGAGTCCTTGCGATCCAGGAGGACGAGCGCGTTGGCCAAACCACGCGTCTCCTGCTTCACAATGAGGTGATTTTGCGGGATGCCATGCGGACAGTCATGATCCTGGGGATTGGCGAACATGTTGCGCGGCGGGGTTTCTCCGGGGAACTTCACGAAACCTGAAATCGAACCTAACGCTGATTCAGCGGCGGTACACCAGGCTGAGGACAGCGATAGAAAAGCAAGAACGCCTAATTTAGGAAGGAGCCTTCTCAATGTACTGCCACCCGGCAAGATACGTCGCGACTGCGAATTTCAACCAGGCCCCCGCAATGGGAATCAGGTAGCCTGAACCAGAAGAAAAGAGAATGGTCACATTGAAAAAATGTGCGTGCGCGAAGGCGAAGCCGATGGTACCTACCAAAAGCGCGTTTTTAGGTCCAGGTCCCAGCCGAGGGCGCGTGAGTACATAAAGCCACGACAAAAGAAATCCTTTGATGAGACTTGGAACGATAAGCGAAAGCGCAATCGGGCCGAACTCCGACCAGCTTAAATTGGGCTCGGAAACGAGCATACGCTGACTTAAGACAAGCGCGCTAAGATCAAAAACCCACAGAATGAGCGCTGCGATGAGTCCACCGATAGCGATGCGGGGCCAATTCATGGCACAACAATACTAATTTAGGCGGCTTGTGGGGGAGCAGTGTTCAGGAGGTTGCCTGGAACTTGGATACCGTAGGCAGCGGCATGCTGCAGAAAAATCGGCGGGCGTCCTGTGGGGAAAAACCCGACCTGTCCCTGCTGATTGCGGCCGTAAACAAAGATGTCCTGCATCGTCACGCGTCCGTCTTCTATCCCCGTGATCTCGCTGACCGCGATGATATGGCGATTGCCATCGGAGGCACGTCGCATCTGAACGATAAGGTGGATTGCCCGTGAGATCTGTTGCCGTATGGCGACCAGGGGAATTTCATAACCGGACATGAGCACGAGGGTTTCCAAGCGGGAGATGACGTCCAGAGGCGTGCTCGCATGGATCGTGGCCAGCGACCCATCGTGGCCAGAGTTCATGGCCTGGAGCAGATCCAGCGCTTCTCCGCTTCGGACTTCTCCCATGATAATTCTGTCCGGCCGAAGGTGCAGCGCGTGAGACACCAGAGAGCGCATGTCGATGACGATTTTTCCCTCTCCGCGACCGTGCGACACTGTTTCCAGCGCTACCCAGTTCGGATGCGGGAGTGAAATTTCAAAGGTGTCTTCAATGGTCACGATACGGTTACTTTTAGGAATGGAAGACGCCAGCGCGTTCAGCAGAGTTGTTTTTCCGCAGCTGGTGCCGCCGGAGATCAAAATATTGAGCCGCATCTGCACGGCGATGCGCAGGAGTTCCGCCAACGGCGCGGACAGCGTACCACGCGTGACCAGCTCTCCCAATTCATGGGTGCGGTGCGTGGGACGTCGAATGGTAAAGCAGGTTTGTGCGGTGACCGGTGGCGTGGTCACCGTCATGCGTGACCCATCGCTTAAACGGCAGTCGATGAGCGGGGTCTGCGGAGACATGGTCTTGCCGGCGAGCGCTAGAAGTTGGCGCACGACGCGGAGAAGCTCCCCTTCCGTTGGGAAACGGCGCTCCACTTGAGTAATCTTTCCTGCCTGCTCTACAAAGATTTTATTCGGGCCATTCACCATGACTTCCGAAACGTCCGCTGAAGCAAGGAACGGCGTTAGCGGCCCATAGTCATCCATCGGGGACGGGGGCGGCGCAGGCGGCATCGAAGACATGACGTAGTATTGCCGGGCGCCGAGTCTTTTGCAACGGAAAAATGCGATGATTTTCGCCTCATGAATTGCATGCATTTTGGAGTTTGTGGGGGGTGTAAAGTGCAGCCGGACCGCACTCTCCTTCCTTACAGTGATGAGCTGGTGCGCAAAGAGCGCCAGGTCAGGGACTTGCTTCAGCCCTTTGAGGTTGGAACCTGGAAACCCATTCTCCCCTCTCCGGACACCTGGCACTACCGCAATAAGATGGAGTTTGCGTTTGCTGTCTGGGACGACGCGCTCGTGCTGGGATTGCGCCAGGAAGGCCGGTTCGATCACATCATTAACCTTGAAACCTGCGGTCTGATGTCCGAAGTGGCCGTCCAGCTGTTGAAGCGGGTCCGCGCCTGGGCTGGCCACCATCAGCTGCAGGGCTATCACCGTAGAAGGCATACCGGAGATCTCCGTTACCTGATCCTCCGGGAAGGAAAGAATTCAAAAGATCGGATGGGCATCCTGCTGACGACCTCGCAAGGCGCAGCCAAATTTTCAACGGATACGCTGTCGCCGTTTCAGGATTCTCTTTCAACACTCTGGATGGGTGTCACCGATGACAAAAGCGATGTCGCGCAGGCGAAAGACATGCGCCTCCTGTGGGGACCCGGCATGATCACGGAGCGCCTGATCAATCGGACTTACCAGATCTCACCCTTTTCTTTCTTTCAAACCAACACGCGCGGGACAGAAATTCTCTACGGACTGCTGCGGGAATGGGGCGCCGCGATTGGCGGTACGCTGATCGATCTCTATTGCGGATCCGGCGGCATCACGCTGGCCATGGCGGAATCGTTCGAACGCGCGATCGGGATCGACACCCATCAAGGGGCGATCCAGGATGCCGTTCGCAATGCCGAACTGAATGGACTCGAAAACGTGGAGTTTGTCTGCGAAGACGCGCTCGAATTCCTCAAAAAACTACCGGGCTCCAAAGTTTCTATTCAAATGTCCGCGATGGTCGTGGATCCTCCGCGCGTGGGCCTGCACCCCAAAGCACTGGCAGCGCTTTTGGAAATGAATCCGCAGAAACTCGCCTATGTGTCCTGCAATCCCGAGTCGCTCGCGCGCGACCTGAAGAGCTTGGTGCCGCTCTATAGGATTGTTTCGGCACAACCCGTGGATTTGTTTCCGCACACAGCTCACGTCGAGACCGTCGTATTCATGGAACACCGATGAGCACAGATAAAGCAAATAGCAAAAAGAAAAGAGTAAAAAGGATTCTATTTTCTCTTTTCTTTTTGCTATTTGCTTTCAGAACCGCTCATACCATTGAGACGCCGCCGCGCCTGATTTTCAGTGACGCCAAACTGAGCTTCACCATTCCCACGGGGTGGGACTTCGGCGCTTCTTTTCCCTTCGGTCCGCTTTTCACACGCAAGACACTGGAAGGCGGCGATGCTACCATCGTCTGCCAGATCTCCGATCCCGTCGATGCGGCGCGCTTTTCGGCCGATGCGCCAATCGAAACACTTAAAACGTTTGCGGCGAGAGATCTTTCCGTGCGCTCCGCCGGATCGCGGGTCCTCGCGGGATCCGCACGGACGATGGCCGGGTTGAACGCCTACGAAGTTACCTGGCTGCTCGAAACAACGCAAAGCGCCATGCAGCATCAATCCATTTACTTCTTCATGGAGAACCGTTTCTACGTGTTGACGCTTCGCGCGGCACGCGATAGCTTTCCGTGGCTCGTGCAGGATTACCAGAACTGGTTGAACAGCGTACACCTTCTGACGCGACAGGAATCCGGCAAGCTCCAGGCACCGTCGCATGGCGGAGTATGGGTCCATCAAACCGCTGGCGCAAGAATTTCAATTCCGGAAGAATGGTTGATCGGCGTCGCCGATGATCGACAAGTGGGCGCCACGGTCGTGCGTGGTAAAATGCATCTGGTCTTCTCCGCGGTCGTTGACGCGATGGCACCCTCTTCGCGAATAATGTCCAAGAACGAAAAAGAAGAAGCACGCCAAGCGCTCAAAAATAAAGGCCGGACCATCGTCCTGGAATCCGAGGAACCCTTTCATGGACTGCCCGCGTATCAGATCGTCTATGAAGACACGATCGACGGCCGTTTTGTACGCGGCCAGGACCAATGGGTCTGGAGCCCGCGGGCACGCTGGCTCATCAATGTCGAGGGCGATTCGCGCCTGATGCGGCAGATGGCGAACCAGTGGCAGGGGATCTTACGCAATATCCATTTTTATGACTAACCTGATTGGCCTGAACGAACCTCAAACAGAAGCTGTGCTCTGCACGGAAGGACCGCTCCTGATCCTGGCCGGCGCGGGCTCCGGCAAAACACGCGTCATCACGTCGCGCATCGCGCATCTGATTGAAGGCGGCGTAGCGCCCTGGAACATCCTGGCGGTCACCTTCACCAATAAAGCGTCGGAAGAAATGCGGAACCGCGTGGATCAACTGACGGCAGGACGCGGAAGCGGCGTGCTCCTGTCTACTTTTCACAGGTTCTGCGCGCAGCTTTTGCGGCGGGAAGGCGGCGCCATCAAACTCTCGCAGCATTTCGTCATCTACGACGACCACGATCAAAAAGAACTCATTAAAGATTGCCTTGCCGAACTGAGCCTCGACGAGAAAAAGTTTAAACCGAACGTGCTTTTGTCCAATATCTCTCGCGCCAAGGACGAACTGATTGATGCCGCTTCCTTCCAGATTCACGCGTTGACGTCCAATGACCCCATGAAACAGATGGTCGCTTCGGTGTACCACCTCTACCAGAAGAAGCTCACCTCGTCGAACGCACTCGACTTTGGTGATTTGATTGTTAAAAGTGTCGAGCTTTTACGTGATTCTCCACCCGTTCGCGAAAAATTGCAGCAGCGCTTTAAGTACATCATGGTGGACGAGTATCAGGACACCAATCGCGCTCAGTACGTCTTGATCAAGACGCTGGCGGCCAAACACCGCAACCTCTGTGTCGTTGGGGACGACGACCAATGCGTCTATGTATGGAGAGGAGCCGATATACGGAATATTCTGGAATTCGAAAAAGAATACCCCGAAGCCAAAGTCGTGAAGCTGGAGCAGAATTACCGGTCCACCAAAATCATTCTGGACGCCGCCTGGAACGTGGTGAAGCATAACCAGTTCCGGAAAGAAAAAAAGCTATGGACAAACAAGACGTCCGGCGACCCGGTCCAGGCTACGGAATTCGGAGATGAAAGGGAAGAAGCGCTTGCCGTTGCCAGCGCGATTTTCCAGAAAACCCGGAATGGCGAATACCGCTACGCGGACTTCGCGGTGTTTTACCGGATCAACGCTCAATCCCGCGTACTGGAAGATGCCTTACGCCGGCTGGAAATCCCTTACAAAATCATCGGGTCGGTACGTTTTTATGATCGCGCCGAAGTGAAAAATGTCATCGCCTATTTACGCGTGATCATTAATCCTGCGGACACCTTGAGCCTCAAACGCATTATCAATATCCCGGCGAGGGCCCTGGGCAAAACAACGCTGGAAACCATTGAAAAATTCTCGCATGAGAGGAATGTCTCCCTCTTTGACGCGCTTGCATTCGCCCTGGAAATTCCAGGACTGACGCCTCGTGCCCGGAACGCCGCTAAAGAATTTCATGGTTTTCTCTCAGCGTTCATGGCCAAACGGGACCTCTTCAACGCTTCCGAAATGACGAAAGGAATCCTCGAGGCGACCGGCTATCTGAAAGAGCTTGAGTGTGATGACGACTCGGAGTCCCAGGCGCGAGCGGCCAATATTCGGGAATTCTTGAATGCCGTGGAAGAGTACTTAGAGCGATCCGATGATAAATCGACCGCGGGATTTCTCGAGCAAGTCTCCCTCGTGGCCGATTCTGATGAAATTGAATCAGGCCCCAATTACGTGACGCTCATGACCGTTCACCTGGCCAAAGGACTTGAATTCACAAGTGTTTATTTGACGGGCATGGAACAAGGGCTTTTCCCGATAGGTGAATCCGAATTCTCCCAACAGAATCTCGAAGAAGAGCGCAGGCTTTGTTATGTCGGCATGACGCGCGCCAAAAAGGAACTTCACTTGACCTGGGCGGCGAGCCGCAGGCTTTTTGGACACGCGCGTTGGGGCGCCCCTTCACAATTTGTCGAAGAAGCAGGCATTAAAGCGGACAGACCAGCGACAAGGTCCATACCTGCCGCAGATACCCACACGGAGTTTCATCGCATGCGCCAGCCGGCCACCGGCGAAACCGATGAGATGGCTTTCACGGCGTATGCCGTAGGCACGCGCGTCCGCCATCCCGAGTTCGGCATAGGAAAAATCATGGAAAAAAGCGGCACCGGCGAAACCCTCAAAGTGGTGGTCCTTTTCGATAACGGCCAGTGGAAGAAACTCCTCGTAAAATACGCCAGTT
>JANLWZ010000382.1:0-9133 GCA_031364865.1 Elusimicrobiota bacterium | reverse complement strand
GTCACGCGTTATTTTCGCAAAGCCTTTCAGCTTCCCTTCCTTATCATACAGAGGCGAAAGGACGACATCCGCCCAAAATTTGCTGCCATCTTTGCGGACACGAAGTCCCACGGAGTTCGCCTGCCCTTTCGTGGCGGCCATTTTGAGAAGTTTGGTGGGGGTACCCTTTTCAGCATCTTCAGGCGTGTAAAAAACGGAGAAATCCTTACCCATGACTTCCTCAGCGGTGTATCCTATTAACCGCTGGGCGCCTGCATTCCAGCTTTCGATATGCCCTTCCGGATCGAGCATGAAAATCGCGTAATCTTTGACGGCATCGACCAGCAGGCGAAAGCGTTCCTGGCTATCGCGCAGCGACCTTTCCATTTCTTTTCGCTGGAGAATTTCCAGCCTGAGATCAGCAATCATCCGGGAAAGAGACAACGTGCGTTCCTCGACGCGCTCTTCAAGAATAACATTCGTGTTTTTTAATTCTTCCGCTGCACGCTGCTGTTCGGTTACCACGGAGGACAATAAATAGGAGGTCGTGGCGATTACTCCCATGAATGTCTGTAACAGGAGGAGCACTTTCGTAGGTGACGCATGGAGTTCGGCGAACTCCTCCTGCATACCGCCCAGCAGAGCAAAGAAAGATAAGAGAACAATGGCGGTAGCCGTTTCCCGCTGCTTAAAGCGATAAGCCGTCCAGATCATGGGAGGAATGCATAAGAATTTGAGGGCAAAGCGCATCTGGCTTTGAATAAATGTGCCGCTGAAGACGAGAAGCCCTAACCCTGTGATGGTCAACAAGACCAGGGAAGCTTCCATCCACTTCGCACGATCCCATTCGACTTTTCTTTCCTGATGCCACAGGATCAGCGCGGGGGCAATGATCATGTTTCCGCCGGCATCGCCCAGCCACCATGTCGCCCATAGGCGGGCAGCATTGCTTAAAGTGGCTGCTCCTGTCAGGAGTAGGCTTATAAGCCCTATCGAAGCGCTGATCGTCGTGCTCAGAGCGCCTACCAGGAGTATAAAGAGGAACACATCCCGAGGTCTGTCGAGAAAACGCTTCCCATGAAGGAAACGTTTTAATAAGTAGGCGCCAGCGACTCCCTCCAGCGTATTGCCCAAAGCGATTCCAAAAGAGGAGAGAAGTGGTCCGTAGGTGGAGTAGTTGACGGCGAAAGCGGCCAGCGCTATCGCCGGCCATACGCGGTAGCCGTAGATGTACAAGGAGGCCAGCGCAATGCCCGTAGGAGCCCAAATGGGGGAAGCGCTCGGGTGCAGATAGGCAAACTGCAGGCAGAATTTGCCCGCAAGAAAATACACGCAGCCGATGACCGCGATGTTTACAAAATCCCGGAAAGTGAACTTTCTATTCATAGTGAACTAGTTGAAATCTGTATGTGCTTCACCGATGGATGTGCTCCTGGAAGCTTTTCAGGTCCAGTTTAACTCGACTTCACAGCATCCGCAATCAATAATATCGAAACCTTCAAAGTGCATGGGGTGTCAATGTAATAGAGTCTTATGAAACGTAACAGTTACATTGATTTTTGGATCATTTTTGTGTTTCTGGCTGGCAGCCCGCTTCTCGCTGTTTACGGACCGGCGGATCGCGGAAACCTCGGCGTAGGTTTTATGCTGGGCAGCCCTACCGGCGCGACGGCAAAATATTGGATGACAGAGAATAGCGCCGTTGATATGGGGCTAGGATGGGGTTTGGACGATGATGACCTCACGATCTATGCCGACTATCTTTGGCATGATTTTAAAGCATTTTCTTTCCAAACAGATCCGCGTCTTCAAGGCGGCAAGATCCCTCTCTACATAGGCTTGGGTGCGAGAGGTCAAATGGATAATGATCATTTTGGGGTGCGTGCCGTCCTGGGCTCCTCCTGGCTTTTCCCTCGTAATCCGTTCGAGCTCTATGCCGAAGTCGCGCCGGTCCTGGTTCTGGCAGACGATGTGGAGGGGGACTTCGACGGCGCCGTTGGCATTCGCTATTACTTTCCTTATTAATAACCTTCCTTAAAAAAGTCACTTATAATTCCAGCCATGCAGCGGTCGCGACTCGTCATGGCTGGGCTGTTCGTCATCCTGGTCCTCGGAAGCTGGCGGTTCTTGTTTTGGGGTGGAAAAGTCCCCATCAACGGGAATGTGATGCGCGAGGTCTATCCAAACTGGGTCATGACCCAGAGCCAGATCCGTAACTTCCAATTTCCACTCTGGTGCTCCAATAAAAACATGGGTGAGCCGTATCTGGCGGATCCAAAATCCCTGGCGGGCAATCCTCTTCGCTGGATTCTGGCCTTTATGACTCCGAGTTTTCTCAACTTCCTCCGCGCATGGGCGCTCTTCTTTAGTTTATTCGCTGCCTATTTCACCTACCGCCTTGTTCGGTTGAGAGGGGCCTCTTCAGCGGCTGCCTGGACGGGGGCTATCCTCGCGAGCTTGAACGGGTTTTTCATGGCGCACCTCTCCTATCCCAACCTCTTTGCCTCTGCCGCATGCATTCCGGCCGTTGCTTACTTTCTTTTGTCGCGACGCTGGATAGGGCTCGGCTTTGCATTGGCCTTGCAATGGTTGTCTGGCTATCCTCCTTTCAGTCTGATGACCGTGCTGGGGACTATCCTCATGGTCGCTGTCGACTTCAAACGCTTTGGGTCCTCATGGCTACGCGGAGCTTTCTTGGGCGGCGCACTGACGGCATTCCAAAGTCTGCCGTTCCTGGAATATCTTCGCCTGTCGCTGCGTCCTACGATCCTCTATACCGGCGACGTGGTGCAGTATTCGATTCCATGGCAGGATCTACTGAAGGAATTGTTTCTCCCGCAATGGATCTGGCTCTCCCCGAAGATATCCGGCGACCCTGTCATCGTCTGTTTTTATATGGGAGTGCCCGCGTGCCTTCTGGCCATTTGGGCTGTCTTAAAAGGAGGGAAGTATGAGCAGCTCCTGGGGGCAGGCGGATTCTTTACCCTATTTCTTTGTTTAGGACAGGCTATTCCCGGCTATCGTGACATCCCACTGTTCCACGTATTCCGCTTTCCCGCCAATTGGCTTTGCGCGGCGTCTGCGATCCTGCCGATCCTGGCTGCTCTGGGGATCCATCATCTTCCATCGAAGCGAGTTCAGTGGGGAATGTCTGCGCTGATTGCCATGGACCTATTTTTCTTCGCGCAGACGCCGTTGGTGGCATGGTTCGATCCGGCTTTTATTACCCAGATGCCACCGACAGCCAAGGCCGTTCTTTCTCAACCCGTGCCGGCGCGCCTGTATACCTCCAATGTTTTGAGCGAAAGGTGGAATGGAGAAAGTTTGAATACACGCGAAGATTTCGAACGTCTCCGGGATGCTCTTCCGCCTTCTCTCGGGACGGCTTACGGCATTCGTGAAGCATCGAGCTATCAAGTCCTTCAGCTCAAAAGGACAGAACGGTACTTGCGCCGCATGGAAAAGGAAGGCCCTGCCTCCGATCTCGTCAAGTGGGCAGGGATTGGCGCCGTGGGGACGATTTCCAAAGAGAATTCAAAAATAGCGGCATCCGAAGCCAAAATGATCGCACTCCAAGGGTATGAAGCGCCTCTTTTCCTTGTTGAAAAAGGACTTGCTCATAAGCTCGTCGTGAAAGAAATGAGACCCGGCCGCGTGCGCGGCGGCATCTTTGTGGAGAAACCGGCAACGCTTGTTTTTTCAGAAGTGGAGTATCCCGGCTGGCGCGTTCTCTTGGACGATCGATTAACGCCTCATCAGCTATTTCAGGAGACCTTTATGGCCGTTCCCATTCCCGCGGGGGCACACCTTTTTGAGTTTGTGTACCGACCTGCTTCGTTCCGCCTGGGCGCTTTGATAGCGCTTGGGGTTTTAGGCTGGGTGGGATTTCTTCTGTGGCGGAATTTTAAAAAGTCGAGGCGTCGATAACAGCGCGGTAGTGGACATTGCCCTTCAGGACCCGTTCGTACGCCTCATTAATTCCGGACGCCGGGATCACTTCCACATCGCAATACACTTTCTTCTTCGCACAGTAATTGAGCATCTCCTGAGTCTGTCGAATCCCTCCGATTAAAGAGCCTGCTAAGCGCCTGTTGCCCATGATGAGGGAAAAGGCGTGGATGTCGGTGGCTTTGGGAGGGACGCCCACCAGGACCATCACGCCCTTCACATCGAGGAGTTCGAGGTAGCTTCCCAGATCGTGCGGTGCAGAGACGGTGTTCAATATAAATTGGAATTTGCCTTTCAGTGCCGCCAGCGTTCCTTCGTGTTTGGTATTCACGAAATGCTGAGCGCCGAGTCTCCTGGCATCCGCTTCTTTGGAAAGAGAGGTGCTGAACACGGTGACATCCGCTCGCATAGAAGCCGCGAGCTTCACTGCCATATGGCCAAGTCCGCCTAATCCTATTACGCCGACCTTTTGATTTTTGCCGACCTTCCACTGGCGTAGAGGGGAATACGTCGTAATGCCCGCGCACAAGAGCGGAGCCGTGCGCTCCAAGGGCATGTTCTTTGGAATCTTTAGCGCATAGTCTTCATGAACCACGGTGTGCGAGGAGTATCCTCCTTGCGTAGGCGTCTTTAAATCCATTTCGGTGGAGCTGTAAGTGAAAGCCGTATGCACTTTGCAGAATTGTTGCTCTTGTCTCTTACAGGCCGGGCAAACGCGGCAGGAATCAACGAAGCAGCCAACTCCGGCCAATGAACCTTTCTTAAAGCGCCTGACCTTCTTGCCGATTTGTGTGACGCGCCCCACGATTTCATGCCCAGGCACCATGGGGAACATGGACCCGCCCCATTCATTGCGTGCCTGATGAATATCGGAGTGGCAAATGCCGCAGTAGAGAATCTCGATAACAATATCGTGCGGTTCGGGATCGCGGCGTGAAAACTGGAAGGGCTCCAGTGGTTTTCCGGCGGAAAGAGCAGCGTATCCTTTGACGGGAATCATCTTCGCTTCCTATTCTCTATGGTGGCGATGACCATCGGGCAGTTACGCATCGCCCGATGGTAATGCGGTAAACTCATAGGCGTCGTAGCCGGTGATTTTCGCTTCGACAAAACGGCCCTTTTTCACAACCGAGCGCGGCAAACGTACGACGGCATCTATCTCAGGAGCTTCTTTCCGCGTGCGGCCGAGGACAGTGTCGCCTTCCGTTTCTTCCAGAAGAACCGTTTCACTCTGGCCGACACGCTCTTGGGCTTTGGCGTAAGCGACATCGTAGTACGCATCGGTGAGTGCCTTCAGGCGGTCCTGCTTTTCATCCTCAGGAAGCTGATCTTCTCGCTTTGCTGCCGGCGTTCCTTCTTCTTTAGAGTAAGAGAAGGCGCCAAGGTAGTCGAAATGGCCTTCTTTCACAAACCCTATCAGACGATCAAATTGTTTTTCTGTTTCTCCAGGAGCTCCTACGATAAAAGTGGTGCGAAGCGTCAGGTCTGGGGTCTTTATTTTGATTTTCTCGAGTAGTCTGCGTAAGCCCGGCTCGTCGCCTTTGCGTTTCATCTGATCCAGCATCTCAGAATCAATATGCTGAAAAGGCATGTCGAGATAAGGAAATTTCTCCGGCATCTCCGCAAAGACCTGCAGCAGCTCATCGGTCATTGAAGCAGGGTGCATATACATGAGACGTATCCAGCGGATGCCAGGCAACTTCCCAAGCTGTCGCAGAAGGTTTGGGAGCCTATTTCTGCTCTCTGCTATCTGCTCTCTGCTCTGCCACTCACGTCCCCAGTCTCCTGTGTCCTGCCCAATAATGCTGAACTCTTCGACGCCCAGTCTCGCAAGCTCGCGCGCTTCCGAGAGGATGGCGTCCTCGCTCCGGCTTTGCACAGGGCCGCGCAGCCGAGGGATAACGCAGAAAGAACAGGGATGGCTGCAGCCTTCGGATAGTCTCAGATAAGCGGAGGCGCCCACGATGCCTTGGTCGCGCCGCTCGTGTCCAAAATCAGGATCCATGAAGCCGCCGGGGTTGGCACGGTCCATAAAGCGCGCGCGCGGCTTCTCCAGAATATCGGCGAGCTGACCAAGCTGCCCTGTCCCGAGAAACGCGTCGACTTCGGGTAGTTCCTGATAGATCTCATCGCCGTGCTGCTGGACGAGACAGCCGGTCACATAGAGTTTTTTGCTTTTGCCCTTAGCTCGAGCGGCTTCGAGAATAGTGTTGATGGATTCTTTCTTGGCCGCTTCGATAAAAGAGCAGGTATGCACGACGATCGCGTCGGCCTCTTCAGCGTTTTCAACAACGCCGTGGCCGCGATTCTTCAGGACGCGGGATAAATTATCCGTGTCGGATGTGTTTTTCGCACATCCTAACGTCACGATGGAAACTTTGCTCATTTTGGAATGATGTTTTGCTTGATCAGTAAGTCGGTAATCGACTGAATCAGTTCGCTTTCCGGCTCTTTGCCCGTAAAGCGCAGGTCTGCCGTGCCCACCGTGGATTTAGAAGGATTAATTTCTACAGCCAGCACAGGAAAATCAGGGAGGAGCGCTTGGACGGAAGAGAAATCGGCGAGGCCGATCGCATTCGTGGTAGAAATCACGAGATGGCCGGCATCTAAAAGGATATGCGCGACCTCAGCAAAACGTCTGACGAGTTCCGCTTGTGTGGCGCCCACCCAAACGAGATCGGCATCGACGCCTAAAAGAACGTTGGTGCCATCCAGCATGTAGGCTGATTTACCGCTTTCAAAGAGGGAACTCTCTACAGCACGCGCGTACTTGTGTTTTCCGACGCCTTCCTTGCCCACAAACATAATCAGGGCAGGCGCATGGCCCACTTTGAGGGAACGCGCTTCCTGGGAAACGCCGCCTTTGATCCAATTAAAGTTTCTGGCCTGCGCTTCTGCACGTAAGCTTTCTTTTTCATCTGTTTCAACTTTGGTGATGATGCCGCCGCCCGCGATGTCATAACCATCGACGATGACGAAACGTCCGGTGGCTTCTCCCAGGCTGATCGTGTCGAAAGCGATGGGTTGGCGAGTTTCCAGAATGACATCCGCCACATCGTGACGGCCTACATCGGTTTTCTTCAAGGCGTCGCCCTTGGCTTCTGAAGCGTCGATCACTTTGTTGATCTTGTGGAGCCGCACAGGCTGGGACTGCGTATGGATTTTGAGTTTGTAATCGCGGCCTTCCGTAAAAGCTTTCTTGCCAAGCCAGATCATGTTGGCGCGGAAGCGCGTGGAAACGAGCGGAGCCTCTTCAGGGCGCGCCATGATCTCTCCGCGCGTGACATAGATCTCTTCGCTCAGCGTAAATCCCGTGGACCATCCGGCGCCGATCTCTTGACGGTCGGCAACGTTGAAGCCTTCGATGCTTTTGATGGTGCTCGTCTTATTGGATGGAAGAAAAACGACTTTGTCGCCCACTTTAGCTTTGCCGGCTTCAATGCGCCCCGCAATGATGCGCCGGTCGTCGCCCTGACTGACAAACTTATAGACAGCTTGAACGGGCATGCGGAGAGGTAAATCAGATTTGGACGGTGCCTTGGAAAATTCGTCCAGCGCTTCCAGCAGCGTCGGACCCTTGTACCAGGACATTTCTTTGGATCGTGCGGCTAAATTCTCCCCAAGGGTGGCGCAGACAGGAATAAATTCTTTGGGTTGAGCAGAATCGATCTCCTTCAGGAAGTCACGGAACTCCTTCTCGATTTGCTTGAAAACTTTCTCGTCGCGTTTCACGAGGTCCATCTTATTCACGCACACGATGATCTGACGGACGCCGAGCATGGAGAGGATGTAGCCGTGGCGCCGCGAGTTCTCGCGCACGCCTTCTTTGGCGTCGATCACGAGCACGGCGGCCTCGGCACGAGCGGCGCCCGAGATCATGTTCTTCAGAAATTCGATATGTCCCGGGGCGTCGATGATAATGTAGTCGCGCTTTTTGGTTTTGAAGAAGGATCGAGCGGTGTCGATCGTAATGCCCTGGTCCTGCTCGTCGGATAGCGCGTCCAGCAGGAAAGCGTATTCGAAGGGTTTGCCAGTGCGTTCGCACTCCTTGCGAACGGCGTCAAGCTTTCCTTCTGGGAGGGAACCTGTATCGGCAAAAAGTCGGCCTACCACCGTACTCTTGCCATGGTCCACGTGGCCCACGATGACGATATTCATTTGCTCTTGACCGGTTTTGGTAGCGGTAGGCATTACATGTACCCTTCGCGGCGGAGTTCTTCTAAGCCGTGTTTGCCGTCCTGTAAACGCCCTGAACGTTCAGCAATGTTCTTGAGCTTGCCGCTTTTGATTTCTGCGATCACTTCATCCACATTCTTCGCGGTGGACTGAATCGGTGCCTGGCAAGGCGCGCAGCCGAGACTGCGGTAGCGTGTGCCTGAGCCCTGGTCGTAGTAAAGGGAAACGGTGGGGATTTTTTCTCGTTTGATGTACTCCCAGATGTGAAGCTCGGTCCAGTCGAGCAAGGGATGAATTCGCACATGAGTGCCAGGGGCAAAATCGGTTTTGAACTGGTTCCAGAATTCCGGCGGCTGCTCACCGATATCCCAGAGATTGTTCTTGTCACGGGGGGAGAAGTAACGCTCTTTGGAGCGGCTGCCTTCTTCATCGGCGCGCGCGCCAACGATGACGCCATGGTACGGTTCTTTGTCCGCATCCAGTTCATACTTGCCGGTCTTGAGATTCAGGCGTTTACGCGGCCAGCTGCCGTTTAAAGTGTTGGTCAGCGCTTCACGCTTAAGCAACCCGCAGCATTCAAGGCGTGAGACCTTATTCGGATCGCCTTCGGGCAGATTTTGAGTGTTGGGGAATGTCTTTCCCGACTTAAGCACCGCTTCGTTCTGGCCAACGATCATGGTGAGCTTGTATTCCATGGCCAGCTGATCCCTGTAAGTGATCATTTCTGGGATCTTGTAGCTCGTGTCGATATGCACTAAAGGGAAAGGAACGTGACCAAAGAAGGCCTTTCGGGCCAGCCAGAGGAGGACCGTCGAGTCCTTGCCGATCGACCAAAGCATGCAAAGACGCTCAAAGTGGCGAAAGCCCTCTCTGAGAATGTAGACGCTCTGTTGCTCTAATTGATCCAAAATATCCATCGTTTTTGTTGGGATCCGCTTTTTGATCTGGGGTTGCCTGCGGAAGGCTCTTATTTTATCACACAGAAAGGCGGCAACCGACACCTTGGGGACGTTCTACACAAATACACATT
>JANLWZ010000380.1:0-3243 GCA_031364865.1 Elusimicrobiota bacterium | reverse complement strand
AATGTGTATTTGTGTAGAACGTCCCCAAGTCGTGGAGGTGGGGAATGGTTTGAGGCGGGCCTGCGACGGGATGATCGTGCGGCACCGCACGAGCGATGAGATTCTAAGGTTTGTGGGGAGAAAGGATCTGGCGCGGATCTCGCAGCAAGGTCCTGCGACGCCGGATCACATCATCCGCACGAAAGCGATTCCAGTGCTGCTGCGCCGCGGTAAAGATCCTTCAACGAATGTGGCTCGTTTCGTAAACGCTTATGAAAACTATTTCAAACGCAACTGCAGGTTGAGAAAAGTCAAACGGCAGCAACTGGATCCGTTTCCGCGCATAGCACTGGCTCCCGGAATGGGACTTTTCGCGATCGCCGAGGACGCAAAAGCGGCCGATGTTTCCTTAGATATCTACGAACACACGATTCGGGTCATCACGGATGCCGAGCGGATGGGACGATATCAGGCGCTCTCGGAAGATCATCTTTTCGATATGGAATATTGGTCACTGGAGCAGGCTAAACTTGGGGGGAAAATGTCAAAGCCATTCACGAAACAGATTGTTTGGATATCCGGGGCAGCTTCTGGGATAGGACTAGCCACGGCCAAAGCGTTTGCGCAGCAAGGCGCCCATATTTTCATGACTGACTTGAACGGCGTGGCGCTCAAAAAGGCTGCTGCCGCTCTGAATTTTGGCAAGCAGATCGAAACTTTGGCATGCGATGTCACTAAAAAACCCCAGGTGGAAGCTGCCTTTGCCAAATGTTCGGGCCGTTTCGGGGGTGTCGATATCGTCATTTCGAATGCCGGTATTGCACCGATGAGTGACATGGCGGACTGTTCGGATGAGCTTTTGCGGAAAAGTTTTGAAGTGAATTTCTTTGCCCACCAATACGTAGCACAAGCCGCGGTCCAAGTGTTCCGTCGTCAAAAAAGGGGGGGAGTTCTCTTATTCAACGCGTCGAAGAGTACTTTCAACCCCGGTCCAGGTTTTGGACCGTATACGCTTCCCAAGGCGAGTGTCATCGCCTTGATGCGCCAATATGCGTTGGAGCTGGGGAAAATCGGTGTGCGAGCCAATGCTGTCAACGCAGACCGCGTCAACACCAACCTTTTTGGTGCCGGCCTGCTGGCGCGCAGGGCCAAATCTCGCGGCGTATCTGTCCAAGACTACCTGAGCGGTAATCTCCTGGGCCAGGAAGTCTTCGCCGATGATGTTGCTCAAGCATTTCTGCATCTGGCCCTCAGTAAAAAGACTACCGGAGCCGTTTTGCCGGTCGACGGCGGCAACGCGGCCGCCTTCCCGCGCTGAAAATAGAGCCAAAAAGACGTTTTGACTCGATAAATCCGCATAAATTATAATGCCGCATCGTCCTTCCTGGGGCGTTCTTCCAAAATCTAACTTAAAGGGTTTTTAGCCATATGAGCGTTAAAAAAGTCGTTGTTGCCTATTCGGGCGGCTTGGACACTTCTGTCATCCTGAGATGGGTCAAAGAGAAGTACCACTGCGAAGTCATCGCCTGTGCTGTCGACGTAGGACAGGCCTCCGAGACCAAAGGTCTGCGTGAGCGAGCGCTCAAAACCGGTGCGTCCAAATACTACCTGATCGATGCGCGGCGCGAGTTCGTGACCGATTATCTCTGGCCAACCCTTCAATCACAGGCCATTTATGAGGGCAAATACCTCCTTGGGACGTCGATTGCCCGGCCGATTATTGCTGAAAAAGTCATCGCCATCGCCAAAAAAGAGGGTGCGGATGCTGTTTGTCACGGCGCGACCGGCAAAGGAAACGATCAAGTTCGATTTGAGCTGACTTTTAAAGCGCTTATGCCGAATGTCAAAGTGATCGCTCCCTGGCGGGAATGGGAACTCAAATCTCGGGAAGACGAGATTGAGTATGCCGGGCGCTACAAGATTCCGGTTCCTGTCACAAAATCAAAGCCTTACTCCTCCGATAGGAACCTCTGGCACATGAGTTTTGAAGGGGGAATCCTGGAAAACCCGGACAATCCTCCGCACGAGGACATGTTTGTCCTCACCCAATCACCGGAGAAAGCACCGGCGAAAGGGCAACTCATTACGATCGAGTTTGTCCGTGGAGTCCCGGTGGCCATCAACGGGAAGAAGCTTGATCCTGTCAAGCTGGTGGAAACGGCCAACCTCTTAGGTGGAAAGCACGGCATCGGACGCGTCGACCTCGTGGAAAACAGGCTCGTGGGTATGAAGTCGCGCGGCGTTTATGAAGCGCCGGGGGCGGCGATCCTTTACGCGGCACATCGCGAGCTGGAATCGCTTGTGATTGACCGCGATACGGCGCATGCCAAAGCTGTGTTAGCGCCCAAAATGGCGGAAATGATTTACAACGGTCTGTGGTTCACGCCGCTTCGCCAGGCGATCTCAGCTTTTATCACTGAAACCCAGAAGAAAGTCACCGGAAAGGTCCGGCTGAAGCTCTACAAAGGCAGCATTATGGTCGACGGCCGCACGTCGCCGCACTCTCTGTATTGGGAAGATCTCGCGACGTTTGGCGCCGATGCTGTTTATAACCAGCGCGATGCCGAGGGTTTCATCAATCTCTACGGCCTGCCGATCAAAGTGCAGGCGCTCCTGCAGGGGACCAAATGAATCCACAGTCTTTTATCGCGTCGCTATCGTTTGATATCCGCTTGGCCCCCTATGACATACAGGGGTCGATCGCGCATGCGCGCATGCTGGCCAAATGCCGCATCATTCCTTCGAAAGATGCCGCGCGCATCATCAAAGGTCTGGAAGCCATCCTGCGGGATCTCACCAAGGGCAAGCGACTTCCTCCGGAAGAAGACGTCCATTTCGCGATCGAGCGCGAACTCATCCGCCGCATCGGTCCGGTCGGCGGCAAGCTTCATACCGCGAGAAGCCGCAACGATCAGATCGCGCTGGATCTGAAACTTTATCTTCGCGATCAGATGGAGCTGATCCGCGTCGAGATCATCCGGCTGCAGAAGGCCATCATTTTTGTCGCTCAGGATAATAGTGACGTTGTCATGCCCGGCTTCACGCATGTCCAGCATGCTCAGCCGATTCTTTTTGCCCACCACATCCTCGCCTATGCCTGGATGCTGGAAAGAGACAAAGGCCGGCTTGATGATGCCTGGAAGCGGGCGGATGAGCTTCCGTTAGGAAGTGCCGCGCTTGCCGGCACTTCCTTTCCTATCGACCGGAACTATGTCGCCAAGCTTTTGAAATTTAATCGCGTGACGGCCAACTCCATCGACACAG
>JANLWZ010000343.1:0-6729 GCA_031364865.1 Elusimicrobiota bacterium | reverse complement strand
GGGCGATAGGGAAGGCGCCCGCAACGCGGCTATTTTCTATAGGGACCTGTTCCCGGGGCGCTTCTACCTCGAACTGCAGAACAACGGCCTGTCGCAGCAGATGGTCGTGAACCAGTGCTACCAAGAGCTTTCTAAAGATCTCGGCATCCCCTTGATTGCGACCGCCGACTGCCACTATTTGAAAAAAGAGGACGCGGCTTCCCATGACGCGCTGCTCTGTATCGGGACGGGTTCCACGCTCGCCGAACCCAACCGACTGAAGTTTGATGAGCATGAGTTTTATTACAAGTCGCCCCAGGAGATGTATTCGCTTTTTAAGCATTGCCCCGAGGCCGTTCGCCGTACGGTAGAAATTGCGGAGCGCTGCAACGTCGAGATCAAGCTCGATCAGATGCTCCTGCCGCACTACGAAGTTCCAGCGGGCGAAACGGCAGATGCGTATCTAGAAAAGCTTTGCATGGAAGGCATGCAGCGCCGGTATGTATCCGCCCATGGCCAATATCTGGAACGCCTGCGTTATGAACTGTCGGTCATTCGCAAGATGGGTTTTTCGACGTACTTCCTCATTGTCTGGGACTTCGTGCATTGGGCCAAGTCAAACCACATTCCCGTGGGCCCGGGCCGCGGTTCAGGCGCCGGCGCCATTGTGTCTTACGTGTTGGGGATCACCGATGTCTGCCCCATGAAGTACGGATTACTCTTTGAACGGTTCCTCAATCCTGACCGGCGGTCCATGCCGGACTTGGATATCGATTTCTCCGATGAAGGACGTGAGCGCGTCATTCAGTATGTCCGTAACAAATATGGCGAGAAGAGCGTCGCCCAGATCATCACGTTCGGATCGATGCTCGCCCGCCTCGTCGTTCGCGACGTCGGACGCGTCATGGGGTTCCCGATTTCGGAAGTCGACCGCATCGCCAAACTCATTCCCCGCGAACTGGGCACGACGATCGAGATGGCCCGCAAGAATGTGCCTGAGCTTCAGCAGGAGTGCAAGCAGAACCCAATGGTGGAGAATTTGCTCGTCACGGCCCAGAAGCTCGAAGGCCTCAAGCGTCACACGGGCGTGCATGCCGCCGGCATTGTGATCGCCAAAGGGGATCTTACGCAGTACGTGCCGCTCGCTAAAGGCGCCAAAGACGTCATCACGACGCAGTACAACGACGAAGCGCTGCTCAAGATGGGCCTGCTGAAGATGGACTTCCTGGGCTTGCGGACGCTGACCGTCATCCACCATGCCTCGCGCCTCGTGCGTGATCGCGGCAACCCTGATTTCGATATACGGACACTCCCGCTGGATGATGCGGCGACCTACAAGCTCCTTCAAGACGGGAAAGGCGTCGGCGTGTTCCAGCTGGAAAGTTCCGGGATGCGCGATCTCCTGCGCAAGCTTCATCCCTCCATCTTTGAAGAGATCATTGCCCTCATCGCTCTTTATCGTCCGGGCCCGATGGGCGCCGGGATGCTCGAAGAGTTTGTGAAGCGCAAGCACAATGCGGCCGCGGTGAGATACGATCACCCGCTGCTGGAACCTGTGCTCAAAGAAACGTATGGCGTCATCCTTTATCAAGAGCAGGTCATGCGGATTTCCCAGGATTTTGCGGGCTTTGCGCCCGGGCAAGCCGATGTGTTGCGTAAAGCCATGGGGAAAAAGATTCCGGAAGAAATCGAAAAGCTCCGTGGGCAGTTCATGGAAGGCGCCAAAGCCAAAGGGATCAAAGAAAAAACAGCGCACCACGTCTTTGAACAGATCGTGACCTTCGGCGGTTACGGCTTTAATAAATCGCACAGCACGGCGTATGGCCTTGTGTCCTATCAGACGGCGTATCTCAAAGCCAATTACCCCTTCGAATTTATGACGGCCTTGCTGACCAGCGAAATCGGCCACAGCGCCATCGGCAAAGAAGAAGAGTCCAAGCTCGTCGGCTTCATCAGCGAAGCCGAATCGATGGGCATCAAAGTACTTCCGCCGGACGTCGACAAGTCCATCAGTGAATTCTTGATCGAAGGCAGCGCGATCCGATTCGGTTTGCTCGCCGTCAAAAACGTTGGCGAAGGCGCCGTGGAAACCATTGTGGGTTCGCGCAAGAAGGATGGACCTTTCCGAACGCTCGAAGAATTTTGCCGGCGCATCGATCTAAGACAGGCCAACCGTAAGGTGCTGGAGTCGCTCGTGAAGTCCGGCGCTTTTGATCACTTCAGCGAGGAAGAAACGCATCAGTCTCGGCCGCGTTTTCTCTTTGAGCTGGACGATATGATGGCGCGTTCCACGAAGATCCGGGAAGAAGCGCAGAGCGGACAGGATTCTTTCTTCGGCTGGGATCAGATGGCACCCGTCAAACCAAGCCTGTTCGCCGCCTCCGACCACAGCCGCGGCGGTACTTCGCTGGGATGGTCGGAACACGAACTTCTCGCTTGCGAAAAGGAAGTGCTCGGCTTTTACCTTTCCGGACATCCCCTGGCGCGTTTTCAGAGCGAACTGAACCTCTTTTCCTCGCATCGATTAAACAAGCTCCCCTCGTCAGGGAGCACTATCCGTATCGCCGGGATGATCTCCAACGTCCGCCGCATGGCTACGAAAGCCAAAAAAGAGCCTTATGCGCGCTGCCGATTTGAAGATCTGGAAGGCGAAGTCGATGCGATCGTGTTTCCGAAGGCGTATGCGACCGGTATTTCGCAGATCCTGAAGCCTTCGGCGATGGTGGTCATCACGGGCAAGCTCAATCGCCGCGCTGAAGACGGTAATCCGGAAATTCTCGTGGAAGATATGGTGCCTCTGGAAAGCGCACGCGAACAGTATGTGAGCGAGCTGCTTGTCCGAATGGGGGCGACAGGCATGGAAGGCAAAGTGCTCGAGGAGTTGAAGGACGTTCTGGCGCGCTACCCCGGCCGGTGCCGCGTCTGTCTGGAAGTGCCGGCCGTGCCAGAAGGAACGGTGGTCGTTGAAACAGACGTCACGGTGAAACCCTCGCAAGAACTTTTGATGGAAATTGAAAAACGACTGGGACATCAGTCATGGACGATTACAAAAATAGGAAGACAATAAAAGGAGGACGTACTATGGCTACAGAACGAAGCGCAGCAACGACACTCAAAGGAAATCCCTTTACGCTGATTGGCGCAGAGGTCAAGGTTGGACAACAGGCGCCGGAATTCACAGCGCTCGCCGGCGATTTATCGCCCGTGACGCTGGCTTCCAGCAAAGGCAAAACGCGGCTCATTCTTTCGGTCCCTTCGCTCGACACCCCTGTGTGCGACGCGGAGACCCGCAAGTTTAACGAAGAAGCCGCGAAGCTCTCCGGCACGGAAGTGCTGGTGATCTCGATGGATCTTCCGTTTGCGCAGGGACGGTTCTGTACCACGGCAGGGATCAAAAATGTGAAGTGTCTTTCGGATCACCGCGATGGCTCTTTTGGCAACGCCTATGGCACGCTGATCAAGGAGCTTCGGCTTCTTTCCCGCGCGGTGTTCATCATCGGCGCGGATGATAAGGTCCAGTATGTGGAGTATGTGAAGGAAGTCGCTACTCACCCCAACTACGACGCAGCGTTGAACGCCTTAAAGGCAGGAGCAGCCCACTAGTATTTCCATTGCCTGGAAGTCAGGGCCGCCTAGGCTTTGGCTTCCAGGCCCGTTACTTCACGCTTTTCTTTATCTTTTTGACGGAATCAGAGACGTCTTCGCGCATTTCTTCTGCGACTGTGGACGCTTTAGGACCTTTCCACTTCACGTAGCCGTTGTACATGGCCCAAAGTGCAAACAGCCCTAAGAGGATGAGAAAGAGTTTCATTTCGTAGTTACTTGCTGCGGTCGGATTCGACCAGGCTCTTATCCAGCAGCATGATCTCAATGCGGCGGTTTTTCTGCCGGCCGCCGGCGGAGTCGTTGGGCGCCACAGGCTGGAATTCGCCGCGGGCCGAGATAATCAGCCGCTCGGGGGGAACGCCTGAGTCCTGAAGCATGCGCACCACATTGGTCGCGCGCGCGGCAGAAAGTTCCCAGTTGCTAGGGAAAGTAGCTTGGGTCGCCTTGGAAAGCGGAACATTGTCCGTGTGGCCCACGACGCGAACAAATTTATCGGGATAGGATGCTAACGCCTGGGCCAATTTCTGAAGGACCTCTTTGCCGCTATCCTTGAGGAGCGCGCTGCCGGAGGCGAAGAAGATTTTCTCTGCCACATCCACCGTGAGCATATTCTTGTATTGCGTGACTTTCAGTTCGCCCTTCTGCACTTCTTCCGAGAGCTGATTGACGAGGGTGTTGTATTGGGATTCCGCCTGCTTGCTGGATTTTTCCAGCGCTTCCTTCTGGGAAGCGATATCCGTCTTTTCATTTTCCAGGGCTAAGACCTGGCTCTGCAATTGCGAGATCTGTTGATCCTTATCTGCCTGCAGCTTTTTGTATTTGGAAGAGCTGACGCAGCCCGTTAAAAGGGCGAGCGTGGCGAGTGTCAGGGTAAGGAACTGTCGCGCGTATGTACTCATGGGATGGCCTCCTTAGGCAATTGGTTTACTCTTATTAGTATACGAAGGACAAGGAGAGGGAATGCGCTTTTCTTGGCTATTTATGAGTGAATCATCGTATGCATTTCTCGTCACGACTATACTGAAGTAGGATGTTCTCATGAATGTGTGGCATTCCTTGAAGCGTATCGGTATAGGCCTGATACTTTTCAGTCTCCTTCTTCTGGCCTTCGCGATCTATCGCCGTCCGGAACTTTTCAAACTGGAAGCCTATCGCCACGAAATCCTTTCCCAATTGGAGCAGGCGGGTGATCGCCGCATGACGTTAGGCCCGCTCTACACTCAACTGTTTCCGCTTTCCGTCGCTGCCCGAAACATTGTTATCTTTGAGCGCTATCCTCCTTACCTTCCCATCGTCTCCGCCGAGACGGTTCGGCTGCGTGTACGTTTTTTGCCTATTTTTCTGGGCAAGATTCGAATACACACCCTGGAGCTGAGCCGGGCCAGACTCATTCTCAATACGAAGCATCTGGAACGCGAGCTCAATTTCCCTAAATCGGGTTCTCAAAATGCCGAAGCTATTCGTGTCGTGATTCACGATGGCAGTGTGGAGCTGCGGGGCGAATTCTTTCATGAGCCCATTCATTGGGTCATAGACCGGGTCGAAGGTACGTTTGAAGGCAAGCCGCGCCAGATTCGACTCTCCGCAAAGCCATCCTTCCTGGGGCCCGCCGTACGCCTGACGCTGAGGTTGAATCCGAACGCTGACCCACCGCTTTATGCGGAACTGAATAACGCGAATCTCGATCCCGTCTTTGCCGTCGTCGGGTCCACAGGCACTTCTCCTTTTAAAGGAACTACGCTTTCGGCGCATGCCAGCGGTGATTGGTTTAAGAACAGAAGCCTCCGCTTGACCATCGATCGGCTCGCCGTGCCGGCGCTGCCTGGTCACTACGCGCGCGGGTCTTTGCGACTATCGACCACCTCGGTCTCAGGCGATCTTGAGTTCATCGGACGCGCATCGACGATGTCGGCTTCAGGCCGCTGGGTCATGCGCAGGCGCGGATGGGACGTTGAAGGCGAAGTGGGCCATTATTCGCCGGAGCTAGCGCGCCTCCTGCCCGTGAATTACTGGATTAAACTGCTGGACGGGCCAGGTAAGATTACCTTTACGGGATCAGGACGCAAAAATGGACCTTATCAGCTGCACTTGAACGGCGCCGGCTTCTCTGTAGCAAACAGCCGGATTGAAATCCCTGTCTGGTCTGCGATCATTCAGAACGGCGAATGTGATGTGCGCGTGGAAGCGCGTACCACGGATCAGGAAGGGCATGCCGCCGTGCGTTATGTGCAGCCTGCGCATCCTCAACCAGGACGCATTGATGTGTCGGTATCTTCGGTCACGGTGGGTGACTTGCTGAATGTTCTTTCTGTACACACCGAAAAACCGATTGGCCTTGAGCCATGGATTGTCAACGAAGGACTCTTTGAAGGACTGGTTCTTGCGAACGGTAAGCTGGATATCCGCAACGCTGCAGCGACGTCTCGGGTTCTACGTTTGGAAGCTGCTGGTGAAATGAATTTACAGCCCATCTCCGGCGCGCCGTTTGCGCATCTGACGGGGCGCGTGGCCGAGGCGAATGCAGCCTACATCCTCGAGAGTCTGGGCGCCCGACCGGCGCCATTTACAGGGAATACGCGGATGAACTTCGATGTCTCTTTTTCCACAGGACCGCAATGGCTCGCGAGTTTAAACGGCGGCATAGAGAGTGCCAGTGAGAATGGCTTTATCAGGGCCGGTAAAGTGATTTTCCGCATTGCCGGGATTTTGAACATTACCAACCTGATCAAGCACTCGGATAAAACGAAGGTGACGAAAGCCGGCATTCCTTACGAACGTGCCGACGCGACGTTCCGGCTGCGTGGAGGGATTGTGGATTCGGACAATCTGAAAATCCGCACGCCGAATATGGACATCGCGGCGAAGGGGCATGTGAATCTTCCGGCCAATACCTTGGATGTGAAGATCAAACTTCAGTTTCTGAACGCTATTAAGGAAGGTTTGGGTTCCATTCCTTTGGTGAAACGCATCATTAACCCGGACTCGGGACTGTTTCAGGTCCCTGTTCGCTTGCGCGGACCGATAGGCGATCCGCGGATCGACTAGGATTCTTCAGGACTCATTGTTTGCGGTATTCCTCAGGGACCGTAAAGACGTGTGAGTCTACGGCAGCCGAGCTGGCGTTTTTGATTTCTTCCAGCATCA
>JANLWZ010000332.1:0-5818 GCA_031364865.1 Elusimicrobiota bacterium | reverse complement strand
TGATCGGACCGCCGCGATGGAAACTGTGCCGGTAGACCATCTGCCAGAGCCGCTCGATATCGCTCGACTCTTTGCCGATCAGAAATTCCGCGAAATCGAGAATACAGGCGGCAACGGTTCGTGCCTTGTGCGGGATAGTGCCCTCGCCAATTCCCTCCGCACCGTTCGCGGTGCGAATGCGCACAAAAATGAAGTTCTTACCCGCGGCGGTGACGAGAAGTGGCTCGATGTGGGTGATGCGGGACATGCGCTTCTCCCTCGGGTACCGAATTGGGCATGCGCCGAATCTAGAATCTCTCTTCTTCCGCGAATTCCTCATGCACCGCCCGCAATACCAAGGGCAATTTAAGTTTGTGGAGGAAAGAGATTTTGAGCTATCGCGGCAGGTTGGTGCGGGCTCAGATGTGATGGGAATGTTTTCTATTGATGAACCGGGCGGCCTTGCCAATCAGGAATTTGCGCTGATGATGGTGAAGCACATCGTGGCCGACCGCGGCGGGCTCAAAGATTTTGTGAAGAAAGGTGGAACCCTGAAAGATCTCGTGGTTCCGGGTTTTGAGCTTATCAGCTCTGCCACAGATCACCAAAGTCATCTCAAGATTCAGCAGGGAAGAATGCGATCCGCGCATGCCATCCTGGGCGCCATGAAGGAAGAATTACGTCTGTATCACCATGATCGGGACAGATACAAGCGCGAATTTGAAACCATACAGCATTTCAATCCGGATTGGGGCGAACGCGCCAAGGTGTATGTGGACGTTTATCGTTCAACCGATGGATCCCAGCCGTCCGCCAAATCAGGCACGACAGCGCTTCTGGCCTTGCTGGGAGCACTGGCTTACGTCGCGATGGCACTTCTCACGGGTTTCCTGCAAAACAACACGACTCTTGCCATCGGTGGCATGACCTTCTTTCTATCGTCTGCCTTTCTTTTTGGAGAAGAATGGTTGTTCATGAAGCGTCATGTTATCCAGCAGATGGGTTCTAGAGATCCCTCAGGTGTTATTTGGACCTATCCAGGTTTAAGTCCGTTCCGCGCGAATCGCGTCGCGTGGCACGAACGTCTCGTGCACGCCATCCCTGGCGGAGCTTGGATGGATCTATTGCTGGCACCGATCCTTGATCCGCTTGCCGTGCTGCTTGCGGTCGCGGGCGTTCAAGGCGAGAGCCGCAAGACGTTACATGAACTTAACACTGGTGCGAAATACTTAATAGCGGCCTAGGCCTAACGGTGCCTTAGGACTTTTGGTGGTATTTTTTACCCGCAAGGTCCATTGTTTTGAGATGGAAAAACGAACAGAATTGAGTGGATTATGAGAATTAAACAAGTGTTGGCGGGTGTCCTGGTTACGGCACTGCTGTTGCAATCTGTCCTCACGCCTGCACAGGCATCAGCGCTGAGTGCTGCTCAACCCTTTACTTCCCTGACCCCTTCTCCCCGTATCGCTTCATTGATGATGGCTTCGGCGGCGCTCGGCAAATCTCCTCAAAAACCAGACGTCATTATCATTCAGGACCTTCATTTCAATTATTCAGTCCAAAAAAACATCGCCCGTTTGCTGGAATTCTTGCACGAAAAAGGAGCCGTAGGTCCTGTCCTTGCTGTGGAAGGAGCAGTTGGCGAAGTCGACAACAGCCTTTTAACCGAAGTAGGGAATCTCGACGTACGTGAAGAGATCGCGGACTTTCTCATGCGGAATGGTGAGCTTACAGGGTCGCAGCATTTCTCCGTTATGTCAGGTCAGCCCAAGCTCTTGCATGGAGTGGAAGACCCTGCTTATTTTCAGTCGAACCGCGAGATCTTCCGACTTTCCTATGGCCTCCGTCAGCAGGCTCTGCGCCAGGTGGTTCAGCTTCGATCACGAATGCAAACTTTGGTCCCCGCTTTGTGTTCCCGAGCTGTCCGCAGACTGCAGCGCGCCGAAGAGCGTTTTGACTCAGGAAAAATATCGATGGAGGCTTATTGGGCTATCTTGCGGGATGCTGGTGAAGCCCGCGGGGTTCCCATGCCCGGGATTATGGCGGACTACCTCTCCGCAAATTCCGAGAGGCGCCATGCTCTGGCGATGGACAGCAGCCTTTATCAGGCGCTCAGCGATTATGAAACGGCGGTCGAGGTGGCGCATGCGATAACACCCAACGAACAAAATTTAATCCGTGTCCTTGCAGAATTGCATCTGATGGAGAGCGCGCTCCATCAGCGTGCGACCCTCGATCAAGTCCGTCATGTCGCGGCTCGGATGGACCAGACGGCGAGTCTTGTTCGCTTATTGTCAGGGGAAATCGGTCCTGCCACCGATGTAGACGGACTGAAAGAAGCGCTCCGAGCCAGTGTCGATTTCTACGTGGCCGCGCTCATGCGCAACGGCCCGCTTCTCGAAAACACGCTGAAGCAAATGCCTGCCAACGGTGACAAACCCACGGTGCTCATTGCAGGCGGCTTCCATACCCCCTACCTCTCGAAAGAGCTATCTCGTCGGGGACTATCCTTCGCCGTCTTTACTCCCCAGCTGGATAGCCACACCTCTGAAGATCAGGAACTGTATGTAGCGCGACTTCTGGGTGAGCGCCTCACGGAAGGTCAGGCTTTGGAGTGGCTTGCCGCACGCGGCGGAATCCGTGGTTCTCCCACGCGCGCTTCGATGCTGGCGTATGTGCCTTTCCTCCGTGACCTGCCGTGGCTTTCATCCTGGATTTCCGTAGCCAATCAATCGCATTCGTTCTATGACCGCAAGATACTGACGCGGCTGAGAGAGAACTTCGAATACAGGTTTCTCAATCGTCATGACTTAAACATGGAAGATTTAACGAACGAGCTTTTTGAACGCGATGATGTATTGCCGGGCGGTGCTGAGCTGCGAGGCGTCCTTTCTCTGTTTAAGCAGGCAGGCATTTCATTGCCCATTGATCGCATTTCTCTTTTGCTCGGGGATGAAGTGTCGCTGAAGAAAAAGGGAGATAGATACGCTCCGTGGGTGACGACGAAACTTCCACGCGAAGACACTGAGTTTATTCTGGAAATCATTAGAACGAAAGGCGATCGGTACACCATCTACGCCCATCAGGACGCTCTTACATCGCATCCTGGTTTTAAAAAAGATCCGTTCAATTTCTGGCTTATGGTCATGCTGCACGAGCTCGCGCATACCAGAGGCGTCAAACATGCGGCGCTCTCTGCGGACAAGTTGGATACGGACTACGATATTTCTATGTCCGCCCAGGAAATGGTGCGGAAGTACGCCGCGCATATTCCGGACATCACCGCTTTGCTGGCTGACCGTGGCGGTATTGAGGCGATCCTGGCGATTAGCGCTCCAGCTTACAGGTATCTGAGAGCGAATGACAAAGAGTCTGACCATAAATTAAAGCTTCGGGACCTGACTCCTAAAGCCATCGCGTCGATCAGCGACTTTTCTGAGCATGTGCCCCATGTGCCTGGTGTTGACTATTGGCCCGCCGAAAAAGGTGATTTTAAAGTCTTGCCTAGCGTCCTCCCTGAGGATCAGATGGTTGCAGCCCGGGAACAGGAGTCAACAGGGGCAATTGTGGAAGAAATCTTCGCGGGTGGAGCGGCTACGCGCATTCGCGGATATATCAACATCATGGTGGAGCTGGGGCTGCTCAGCCAGACGAAATCAAAACTGCTTTGGAATACTCAATTGCGGGACTTTCCTAAAGCTATGAAAGAGTACCTTCAACGTCTTGAAAACAAGTTTTCTCCGGAAGAAACAATGCAGCGGGACGCCATCGCCAGAGTCTATGAGGATATTGAGGAGATACTTCAGAAGTATGCGCCTGATATGACGTTTGCGGATGTTCTACAGTTTGAAGACTGGAGTCATTGGGGAGCCCGCGTGATGCTGTCGATCAATGCCTACGTCCGTCAGCAAGCTCGCGCAGGGGGCTTTAATGAGGAACAGGCGCTTAAGAAAAAGCGCATTCTGTTTCATGTGGCTGATGAAGATATAGAGGGTATGGCCAATGACTTTATTGACCACAACAATTATGGTTTTGGTGAAATTCTCTTTGTGGTGAATAAGCCTGGCCCCTTGATCTATGCCCATGCCGAAACCAACGCGTTTCGTCTGGCAGACCCGCAAATGACACTCTCGGTGGATGAAAAGCCATTGAAAGTCGGAAGCATTGTCTACGGACATGGTCCAGCGACCTTAGCCTTGGGTAATAAAGAAGCGGCGCACATATTACTGCCCGGTCAGGACCGTGAGGTGCTCAGGGGGCCCGGCAACGGACGAATCTCGGCGGCTGATTATCTGCGAAAGAAACTCAAAAATCAAAAAGACTGGGCGATCCGTGAGCATCGTTTAAACGATCTTGGTCTTCTCGAGATGGGTGATCATGACCTTCGTATGCAGGCGTACTTCAACATTCTCAGCCAGGATCCGAACATCCAATGTTCCGTGCTTTTCCAGATGGTGCGCAACCCTGGTCAATTTATGGTTTCTCTGAAAACTTCCCAAGAAGATAATTCGCCTGTCGTGGATGTGCAGATGGGAGGACATCAGGCGGGCGGCGTCTCCTACGTCTTTAAGGGTGACCATGGGACGCGCGTCATGCCGGTTGAAACGGGAGCCACCGGCGGACGGACCAATGAGATGCTTAAAAACTATACACGCGGAAAGCCTGCCACCGATTATCTTAATGCGATGAGGACGTTGAAGCGAGGAGATATCTGGATGGAGGCTGTCAATCAGGAAGTGCTGACCTATTTCTTTGGAGTGCATAAATCCCCATCTGCTGACAGCACGCCGCTGCAATACACGAGGGAAGACGGCATACTTCTTAAGCCGCAAACGGCAACCGGACATTTGGCGCTGCAAAATTTGAACGCACAGTCGGTGATCTTCCCGGAAGGCGACAAGCGTGGAACCTTGAATGACGGTAAGACTGAGGACATTATGCAGACTCTTTCGATGGTAAGGAGTGCCAATTTACAGGACAGTTCTGCTCTGGTTTTGGCGGTTGCTGAGGATTTAGGTATCGATATTAATGCGCTGAAAAGAAAGAATCCTCAGTTGGCAGCTGCCATTTCAGACGAAAAAATAAAAATAGGTATGGCCAAGCGAATGCAGGCGGGGAATTTGAAGCCTCGTCAGGCGCACCTTTTTGCACTAGCGGCGGCGATTCCGATCCTGATCGGTGTTGTCTTATTGCATCCTTTGGCTTGGGCCGCTGCACCCTGGGGTATCGCCGCACTGGGGCAGGAATATGCGGTTTTGAAGCGTGCGGTCGTTGGCGGTAATGCGGAAGTCCTATTCTCAAACAAACCCATCGCTCGATACAGTTTTGGTTCTCAGAGCATGCGAGCTTCGGTAGACTCCATCCCTGTTCGGGCTGAGGAACTGGCGCACGCACTCACGCAGAGCGAATCTGAAGTCCTTACACGCTTGGTCGCGCCGTTCGCTCTCCTCCTTGCAGCCATAGATGCCGTTGTGGGGGGATTGTTTGGTTTGGCCAATTGGGCGGCTGCGAAACTTAACCACGCGCCTCCACCGGATTTTGCCGTCCTCGATGGCCTTAACCAGCATGCGGAAAAGATAAACGCATTGTTAGCCATGTCACGCTCTCCCGGTAAGCCTATGGCAAGCCGGGCATGGACCGGACTCCAGGCCCGCGTTCAGGCGGCCTGGGGACTTTCCAGTGCCCGTCGTGAAGCCGAGGAGCTCGCTGCCCGCCAGCTGATTTCCATGTCTGCATAACGTCTTAGACCTAAAATTCCAATAGGCTTTCCAGCCTCCCACAAATAGTCTTTAGGCCGATAGTCCCACATCCTAAGGTAAGTCACAATATTACGGCTATG
>JANLWZ010000290.1:0-1800 GCA_031364865.1 Elusimicrobiota bacterium | reverse complement strand
TGCGCAAGCCGTACAAAAAAAGTTCCGTCAGGGAACCACGACAAAGAAGGGCAGGCTACCGTTGCTGCCTTCCGGCTCTGGCGGGGTTTGCCAGCCTTCCATCCATGGCCCCTGACGGAACGCGGATACAAGCACGGGAAGACGGCGCTGACAAAATGAAATCCTCAGAATCTTTGCGAAATGCCCTTGCCAAGAAAAATTCCAGCCGGTTAAAAAAGCCTCCGCAGAAGTTTTGGCGTTGCACCCCGGCGTCAGGATTGTCATATCTCCCGGACACCTACCCACCATCGCACTGAAATTATGGCAAAAATCCTCTCTGGCCTGACGCTCCTCGTGGCGCTCGTCGCGACTTTCTTCGGATTCCAAAGCAAGGAGCTTGTCGTGAAACTCCAAGAAACGGCCAAACGGGATCGCACCGATCTCGAGGACACGCGGGGAAGGCTGAAAAAATCGGAGGAGAAGCTGAAGACCACGGAGGAGGATCTCAAGACCTCCAAGGATGAACTTTCCAAAGTGCAGATCGAACTCACGGCCGCGAAGACGGACTTGGAAAAGGCGAAGACCGATCTCACAGCGGCCATGGCGGCACAAAAGAAGGCGGAAGACGACCTCGTCACCGTCACCGCGGACTTCGAGAAACTGAAGAAGGACTTCCCCGGGAGTCCCGCAGAGATCGCGAAGCAGATCGCCGACATGAAGGCCAAGATTCCCGATCTCGAGGCCGAGGTCGCCGCCGCAAAAATGAAAGTCGCCGAACTCACGACCGTCAACGAAACCCTCGGCAACCAGAAAAAGGATTTCGACGAAAAACTCGCCAGCCAGCGCAAGGTGCTTGAGCGCTACCAAAAGAACATCATGCAAAAGGGCGTCCGGGGCCGCGTGCTTGCGGTCAATGCCGGCTGGGGCTTCTGTGTGCTGAGCATCGGCGACCGCCAGGGTGCCGCCGCCAACAAGGTCATGGTCGTCGCCCGCGATGGGCAGTCCATCGGCAAAGTGAAGATCATCAATGTGGAAGCCTCGCAATCCGTCGCAGACATCATCCCGTCCAGCTTTGTGCGCGGCACCTATGTCCAGCCCGGTGACGACGTGATTTTCACCGGCGAAGACAAGGTGCGCGAAGAGCCTGCGGCTCCAGGCGGAAACGCCCCCGCCGGACCCACGCTCCCGGGCGTGCCGGCGCTCCCGCAACCGTAAGCCGCAGCCATGCAGCGCTTGCTTCGAATTCTTCTCATCTGGATCGCCGCCGGAATCTCCGGATGCGCGAGCACGGACAAACCCAAGCAGGACGACCAAGTCTCCAGCATCCCGTGGGCGAAGCCGGAAAGCTGGGAAGGCCAGGGCGCCTTCGGCGGCATGATGCAGGGGAGTCGCTGAGAAATCCTCAGTTCGCTGCGGGCTTTCAGCACCGCGAATCCACCGCACCGTCCCCTCCGCAGGGATGGCGGAAGTCACCCATTCTTAACTTTCATCAGGCATGGGAATCGGTATGCTTCGCCAAGCCATACCGCATGAAACCGAGCGCCAAAATCCCACCTGCCGGCACATCCCCGCACTTCAGTGAGGCCCCGGTCATCGCACCCGCGTCCGTGGCTCCGGCTGCACGTGCCAAGTACCGCACCCACCTCGCGACCACGGCGGCTGACATCGAGGCCGCCCAGCGGCTCCGTTTTGAAGTGTTCAACGTCGAGCTTCAGGAAGGCCTGAGCGAAAGCTGGCGTACCCGGCTCGACTCGGATCGATTTGACGCCACCTGCGATCACCTCGTCATCAAGCACATCGCCACGGGAAAAATCGTCGGCA
>JANLWZ010000147.1:0-6535 GCA_031364865.1 Elusimicrobiota bacterium | reverse complement strand
ACGTTCTACACAAATACACAATTCAAAAATAGGCGTCCAAATGTGCATTTGTGTAGAACGTCCCCTGGCTTTATACAGTCCGGCGCTGGGCTGGCTTCAGGCGGCTATCGCCTCGGCTGATCGGTTAGAATGTGGCATGCTTCAATCCTTCGCCATTGAACATGAGGGTCTGGTCGAAAGCGCCGCCAATCCCGCCGTGTGGCTTTTACGTGCGCCATCTCCGGAAGAGCGGATTGAAATCCTGCGCTTGTTTCCCATTGATGAGCACAATCTTGCCTCCGCGCTGGATCCGGATGAGCCTGCACGCGTGGAAACAGAGCCCGATCACCGGGTTGCCATCATCAAATACCCGAAAAATTATTCAGGCAAAACCCAATTCCTTTTTAAAGTGGCGTCCCTGGGCTTCTTTCTGTTCCAGGACCGGCTGCTCGTGGTCGCGGCTGAAAATATTAATCCTTTTGCCGAAAAGCCTTGTCGAAACGTCCGATCGATCAACGATGTATTCCTGAAAGTCATCCTGGGTGCTATCCGACACTATCAGGAACATTTAAAAGTCATCAGCATGATTTCGGACAGCATCGAGGAAAAAATCAATGTGTCGATGGATAACAGAAATATCCTGCACTTGTTCAGCCTGGAAAAATCGTTGGTCTATTATTTGAACGCGATTAACGGCAATGCCTATATCCTCGACCGGCTCAAAGCGGGCGCTGATAAATTAGGGCTTCTGGATACGGCCGATCAGGAACTGCTGGAGGACATCATCATTGAAAACAAGCAATCCTTCCGTCAGGCCGAAATCCATTCGAACATTCTGGCGAGTCTTATGGATGCGCGCACGTCTCTCGTGAACAATAATGTCAATGTGCTCATTAAGCGCCTGAACCTTATCACGATCTGCATCATGGTCCCCAATCTAGTCTTCAGTGTCTTTTCGATGAATGTTCTCTTTCCCGCGCAGCACAGCGTGTGGGCTTTCTGGGGGATTTTAGTGACGGCTTTCGTTTCTGTGGGAGCTGTCCTGGTGTGGTATCGCTACTGGAGAAGGTGAGTTAAAGAGAGTCGCAAACAGCTTTTCCAACCTCTTCTGTTGAGGCTGGTTTGCCGGAGGGTCTTAGGTCCGCCGTTACTTTACCGCTGGAGAGCACTTTTTCGACCGCAGCATTCACCGCAGACGCTTCCTTCGTAAGTCCAAAACTGTATTCAAGCATCGCTGCCACCGAGCCAATGGCGCCTAACGGATTTGCCTTGTTCTGACCGGCGATGTCCGGCGCCGAACCATGGACTGGTTCGTATAGCCCAACCCAGACGCCAGGACGTTTAGCATTCCCTATAGAAGCGGAAGGCAGCATCCCGATCGAGCCGGCAAGGACGGCTCCTTCATCGCTCAAGATATCGCCAAACATGTTCTCCATGAGGACCACGTCAAAGCGCTTCGGATTGAGGATGAGCTGCATGGCGCAATTATCGACCAGGATGTGCTCAAGAGCTACATCCGAGTAGTCTTTGGAGACTTCCGTCACTACTTTGCGCCAGAGTTGCGACACTTCAAGGACATTGGACTTGTCCACGCTGGCGAGCTTCTTGCGGCGCTTTCGTGCCAGGCTGAAGGCCATGCGCGCGATGCGTTCGATTTCCGCACGCGTGTAGACCATGGTGTTGACGCCGCGCTCCTCTGCTCCTGAACCGGATATGCCGCGCGGCGTACCGTAATAGAGTCCGCCGGTCAGTTCACGCACAATGATCATGTCGACGCCATCGATAAGGTGATTTTTAAGAGGGGAAGATTCGAGTAAGGCTTTATAGGACCGAACGGGTCTCAGGTTGCCGTACACTTTCAGAGCCTTACGGATGCCGAGCAGGCCTTTCTCCGGGCGCTTCTCAGGGGGAGCGTTATCAAATTCAGGCAGTCCAACGGCGCCCATAAGGGTCGCGTCGGCTTCTAGAGCGAGTTTTTCAGTTTCGGGAGGGAAAGGATTGCCGGTTTTGTGGATGGCAATGCCGCCGAGGAGGCCTTCCTTATGAGAAAGCTTATGGCCGAACTTAGAGGCGACGCATTCGAGCACGCGCACCGCTTCGCGCGTCACTTCTATGCCGATTCCATCGCCGGGGAGAACTAGAACGTTTAAATCCATAGGGGGGCATTATAGGCGTAGAGTGCCGACGAGGCAATCTCAGGCGGCCCGGTGAAGTTTAGCGGCAAGCAAAGCGTTTTTGGTTTCCACCCACGTCTTGGATAGTCCGTTGCCATGGCGCACCGGAACTTCCACCCATTGAGCAATGGCGTTCATCGTCCAGAGTCCTAACTTCTTGAGGGCATTATAAGTGCGGGGACTGATCTCAAGAAGGTGTATAGACTCCCAGCTGGTTTCACGCCGTCGGATCACTTCCTCGGCACGAAGCTCTGTGTACCCACTGTTATACACGCCTGCTTCGGAGAGCCCAAACGTATCCGCAAGCTCGAGGGCCGACGCGATCCATTGACCCTGCTGAAGCTGGTAGCGAATAGCCTGTTTGATGTCGGTATAGCGGCGAGCCTGCTCTGCCGCTGGCAAACCTAGATTCGCTTCATCCACCAGCGCCAGGCCCCCATGCTTATAAATCGAATTGAGATGGAGTCCGGTTTTTTGGGCGATCGAGTGAACGGAGATAAAGCCGCGCATTCCGCGAATAGTGTCGAGTATCCGCTCGTGAGTGGCACGCCATTCTAGAGTGTGGTTTTCGTGCATCTGAATAAATTGGTCGAGCGGAGAATGTTCAGACTCGATGAGCAGCGTAAAAATGCCCGAGGACTTAACGCGGCTGGCCAAGGCATTATTTCCGGTGACAAGAACTTCACATAGCTGCAATTCTTCTGAAAGCTTGCTCTTTGATGAATGCAGGACGCGTAAGCGTGCCTGGCTGCCGATATCGGCCAAATCCGTGACGACGATGTTCTTCAAACGGAGGATTTGAGTTTCCTCCCGTTCTGACACTCCACTATTCATCACGACGGTATGCCCTTGATGGATCAAATAGACGATCAGCTCGGCCCATGCAGATTCGATCTTTTCAAGATCACCCCCATACATCTTTCTAGGCGGATCAACAAAGACCCGTCCTGGAATAGGAGCTCGTTCGGCGTGGGAAGCAGAAGACGGACTCCCTTTGGATCCAGGGGGGGATGTAGTGTCCTCGCCATTGGCTTCCTCAGCTGCATATATGCCTGCCGCCAAAATAAATTCTGGCTCGGGATTTGGGTTGACGCCTAGTTCCTCCCTGACAGCGTTGATGACCCTATACGACGTCTTGATTTGTTTCGGGCTAACCGATGTCAGCAAGTAGGCTATGCCATGGTTTCTTGCAAAGTTTCGATCATCCGTCGCATAGGTATTATCAAAACAATGCATAAACCCTGCTGGAACTGGTTCAGAGCTGCCCTTCCACAATCTGAGGGGACGGTCTCGCAAATCCCACTGATTCAGCTCCAGAAAAGCTGTGTGAATCTCTCGCAATGTTTGATTGAGAAGGGGAAGCCGCTGGGGTGATAGTTTGGCTAACAGAAGCAGGTCTTCCAGAGCCTTACGTTCATCTTCTGGGTGCGCGTCCCCCTTAAAGGCTCTGATCAGCATAGAATTTGGTGGCAGTGATATGACGGGCACCGCCGTGGGCTTCCAATGCTTTTCTTCGAAGAGTTGGCAGTCATTTTCTGACAGCAAAACCTGTGAAAAAGCTTTCATGGCTTGCTTTATTTCATCCTGGCGAGGACCCTGCAGTTCTTGAATCAAGTGAAGAAGAGTTTCAAGCTGGATGATATCGGTGAGCGTATACGCCCAAAACGGGCTCCAACTGCCATGGACTTCATGTATGGCGCGCTGCCAGGAGTCGGCATACTCTTTTGCACGTCGCGCCAATTCGGCAGGATGTTGTGCAGGGCCACCGCGTTCAAGTACCTTGGATCGCTGCATGTCCAATAACTTTTGAGCGGTTTCCCTGTCGAGTCTTATGGTTTTGCTGTTCGCTGCGTCCTGAAACCCGAGGTCTCTGAGAATATTTTTGATGTCCGTAGCCACCCAGGTTAACTCCAGCTTATCCAATTTTCCGCTCTCCAGATATTCATGGAACACTACCGCCAGAAGTTCGGAACCAAGACCGCACTCTCGATAGGTCGGGGCGATTTCCATCGGTCTGGCGATCATGGCGTCAGGGTCAAAGACGATATACCCAGCTATTTCTCCTGTTGCAGATAAAATCAGCCGCGTACTCCTCAGGAGCAAGTCGTGTCTCCGCTGGCTATGGCCGCCGCTTAATCGGTATTGAAATGCGTCTGAAAACTGTCTGACTTTAGTGGGAAACATGACTTTTAACGTCCGAGTCGATTTCCATTTTTCCAAACTCACGCTTGCGGCATGCATCTCCGGCGGCGTCAACTGATCGGCGCGAACAAGACGGTACGGTATGAGCTGGCTTTTCGTCGCGTCCAATGCATAAACCCGATCTACATAATGCCCTGGCAGATCAGTAGAGAGTCGCCGACCGGAGGAGCGGCGAGGACCTGGGAAAGTCGCATCGTTGTGACGGTCCTTCATGCCTCCACCAAAGCGCGCCCAAGGGTGGATGAGATCGTTAAGCATTTTTTTCCGCCCGGCCCATGTAGCTCTTTCTTTCGACCAAGTTACGGACCGTCTTGGAAGTCGCGAACGTTCTTCCGAAGAGCCACGTCCTTGGCCTCCCGGCGCGGCGGCCGACGCTGAGAACAAGAGTTTCTTCAATCCGAGAATGCCGCGTTTCTCTTCGGGCATTTGGGAAATGCGCAGGCGACCATGTGCGTCCTCATCGTTTAGAAGCAGATCGGCCAGCTCGGGATGGTGATGAATGACGCCTCCTCCAACGCTCAGCACGCTGCCCGGGTGCTTGTCAAAAAAGTCTTTAAGAAACATATGCAGAACGCCCGCAAGAGCTGCCCATTGCTTCTTCTCACAGAGATCTTGATAGCGTTTTTCAAGCGTGGTATTGTCGAGCGCGTACTGACCGAGTTCGAAAGATTGTGCGGGCTGCCCGGCCTCTTTGAGCGCCATATTGAGACCTGTTCCCAAATTCAAATAATGCGCCGATTCCCCTTCCGCTTCGGCAGCCACATCATTGATGAGAGCGACAGAAATACGTCGGCCGAAGTGAGAATGCGCCCAGACCTCAATTTCTGTAGCCAGATCGACTTCCGTCAGCGCGAGATTGGTTGCCAGTTCTATATACCTTCCGCCATGGATAATGCCGGGAGTCGCAATATGGATGGACAAGGGAATTTCCGTGCTTACCTTTTCGATGTCGGTGATCATCTCCGTGATGGCGTTCAGAAGAGCCGGAGTCCCCAACGCAAGATATGGTGTATCAAGAGAGTCGGCAAAAATTAATTCTCCATCGGCTCGCGCCCATGCTCCGCGGATATGGGTTCCACCCAATACCAGCAAGATCGCCGGCGCGCGCGGACCTGTTTCGGAGGAATGCTGTGATCTGCGGAGAGCCGCTTTTAGAGATGAGTCTTTGAGCAGAGCGGTTTCTTCAGTAAAGCCGCGCTGCTGTAAGTATTCCACTCCTATAGCAATGATCGTTTCCAGCATGGACCGCATGCGTACGCTGGTATCCAAGGGTTGGGGAAGCGGGAATTTCGGCAGATGGGTGTATATGTTCTTCTTCCCGTGTTCCAGGCTGACGTTCATCTGCATCAAGAGCTTGAGAGTTGGTCTGGTAAGCGGACCTCGCTCCAAGGCCTCCAGGAGTGTGTAGGCTTGATTTAAGTTTTCAACGAGCCAGGAATAGCGCTTACGTAAAACCCGGTGCGCTTCTTGTGACAACTCCGGCGAATGATTGATTTGCTGCTGAGTCATGACTATTTTCTCATCTAGAAAACGGTTTAAATCCTCGCAGAGCTTCGCCACAAGGCTCGTATCTGGGGATGGCTCCAAATGGTTCAGATGAGCCTTCATGGCGTCATAGACTTCTTTTGCCAACGGCGACCAGGTCGGATCTTCTTTCACAAAGTGGCTCAGGCGGGTCTTCAGCCTCTTCAAAAGCTGCGAGGCAGCCAGTTCGTCGTGCGGATAATATTCTCGTAGCTGGGATGCAAAGTATTTGGTCTCTCTGTACTGCGCAATCCGCGTTTGCAGGCGTTTCGTCTGTGCGTGAATGGAGGCAGACTTCGCACCTAACGGTGCGCCGGTGCCAGGTCCGTCATTGTGATCAGCAGCAAAGCGCATTACCAGATTCATCAGCCAAAGCTGCGGTTTCGAAGGTTTTGAGTACTGTATGGGGCTGTGAAAGAATGCACTGCAAATCCGAGCGACAAGCGCTTGTTCCTGGAAATGGTGAAGGAATGGGGCAGAAGTGGGGGCTGGATGCGATGCTGGCTGGCTATCTCGGCACACGTCACGCGCTGCTAGCGCCGCTAGGCGAAGCGCCGCGCACAATAGCTGATGTTGTCATTGCGAGGAGCGCGCAGCGCGACGAAGCAATCTCCCTCCATGCCGGCGATAGCAAATGACGCGAGATTGCTTCGCTT
>JANLWZ010000215.1:0-8594 GCA_031364865.1 Elusimicrobiota bacterium | reverse complement strand
ATGACGATTCAGTACATCATGCTCGTGTCGCTGGGCTTTTTGATTGCCAGTCTGTTGACGTTGCTGCTGGCGCCGCTCTTCTGGCGCCGGGCCGTGCGGCTCACCAGCACCAAGCTGCGCCGGTCACTGCCGATGAGCGAGCAGGAAATGGCGATCCCGAAGCAGCTTGGATTTGGCTGCCTGAGCAGAGGCGGCGCCAATGTAGGCAGTGCCTAAATAGCGCTGGTTAATATTTTCGGGCGATAGCACGACCATCGATTTCGCCGTAGGAACGTCCGGAAGCGTAAAATTCAAAACATTCAGCTGGACCGGAATGTTTTTCACTTCGGTGCCGCTGACCCTCACGATAAAATCTCCTTTATAAATTCCAGGAGCTGTACCCTTGGGAATATAGATATCTGTCCAGATACTCTGGTTTGTTCCGGCAGGAATGGTGAAGGAGGGCACGAGCTCCAGAGGAACAGCGATTTCTGGATAAAATTTGTCGTGGTCTGGTCGGGAGGACCAGTTACCGCTGCCTGTTCCGTCGCCGCTCCACGAGCGGCGCATACGTACCGGCACATGCCTTTCGTCGTACGTCTCATACGAGACTTTGCTTAAGCCTTTGATCTGAAGATAGCGCACGTAAAAGAGCTCAATCGGGCGTTGGGTCCAATTAAAAACACCGTTGCCGGTTGCCGCAGAGGCTGTGATCGCCGCGCCGGACGTGTTGGCCAACCTGTTAAAAACTACGCTGACGTTGCCGGTCGCACTCGCGGCGCCCTCCAGGACGACATTAAATGAAACCACTTCATTGCGTCCGCCGAAGATGGAAATAGTAGTGCCATCCCAGACAGAATTTTTGACGGGTTTGCCTTGGCTCGCGCGCAGTTCATCCCGTGTGACCTTGTCTTCTCCCGTATTCGCCCAGTAGGAAGAGATCGTGGCTGAGGCAGGAGAACATAGAAGTCCGCACCATTGGAATGCCAAGAGCAAAAGAACATAAGCCGGCGTACTCTTCCAATTTCTGGTCACCAGCAGAGAGCGGCCTCTGGCCATGCCGTAGACAAGATTCAGTACGAACAGCGGCAACAGATCCGCCCATCGTTTACGCCGGACCACCAGCCGTAGACTGAGCATTAAGGAAGGAATGCATAGCGCAGCCAAGGACAGCAAAGCAACATCCAATCTCTTCTGCCAAAAAAGTAAAAAGACACCTAACGCCAGACTCGAAAGACTGATTAAGGTATAGAGGCCGAACAAGACCGGCATGGCGTTGGATATGGCCAGAGGATTGCGTAGAAATACGCGAAGTCCATCGGTGGCATGCCAGCAAATCTTTTTGTAAAACTCCCCTAACCTCGAGGGTGTTCCCAGATGCACCACGGCGATCTCGGAGCGTCCGATCACGCGAAGCCCCGCTGCCCGCACCCGTCCGCAGAATTCGCAGTCCTCGCTGGTCTCTATGGATTCATCAAAGCCACCCACCCGCTCAAACGTTTCGCGTTGAACCCATGTATTGCAGGAGGGAACCCACATGAGATCTCCCTGCTTTTCGGACGTCATTTGCCCATACCATGTGCGCGCCACCCATCCCGTCTTTTCGGGGATTTGAAAATGCGCGCCCGCAACGCCTACGCCATCGATGTCGAGGAGAGCAGCACCCTGGTTGAGCCAGTGTCGAGGCACCAGGCAGTCTGCGTCGAGAAAAGCAAAGATCGAGCCGCTCGCGTGGGAAGCCCCGAAATTTCGCACCGCGGAGACACGCACGCCAGGCTTTTGCAAGACTTTCAGATTAAGAACTTGTGAAAAGGAACGAACGATTTCGAGCGTTCTATCTTTCGATCCGTTATCTACGACGATCACTTCAAAGGATTTGGGCGGGCAATCCAGCTGTGTTAAGGACTTTAGACATTGCGCGATCTCATGCTCTTCATTGAGTGCCGGGATAATCACCGAAATGGAGTCAGTTTTCATAAGCATGACGCTCCTTGACAGCGTTAGCAGAAAGGATCAGTCCTGCCAACAAGTAGGGATACAGGGAATAGGTGTGCGATAAGAAGCTCATCGCGACGAGGTATCCGATGAGCGCATAGAGCAGATCTGGACTGGTCCGCTGGCGGGCCCAGGCGCGTTTCAACAGCGCGATGAAAAATGCGAGGAAAAGCCCGCCTCCCACAAAACCAGATTCGGCTAAGGCCAGGACCCAGCTGGAATGCGCTGTACGCTGTCCCCATTCGTATTTGACATCTCCGGAGTAGCTTTCGTAATTGATCGGGTAGCGTCCAAATCCAACGCCCAGAATCGGATGGTGCACGGCCATGTTGAGGGCTGCTTTCCAATAAATCAGCCGGCTCTCCTGAGAAATCCCCATTTCATCCTTGTCTCTCCTCAGAACAAGTGGTGCAAGGAAATAGCCCGCCACAAGGACGCCGCACATCAACACCATACGGAAACTTCTTCCTCGCGGGCGATAGAGAATTCCAATGGCGACGAACTCTGCTAAGAGCGCGAGCAAGGCGCCGCGGGATTGGCTGTACCAGATGGCCATCACGGATAACACAGCAAAAAGTATGGCTCCGAGTTTTTGGGGGGCGCTGGACACGCGGCTGTAAAACGGCGCGAGCGCCAGCGGTAAGGCGATGACCATGCCGGCGGCCAGATCATTCGAGTCGCCGAGCATTCCGGCCAGGTGCAGGCGCCCGCCGGCAGAGGCCACAGGAGGTCCAAAGTAAAACTGGTTCAAACTTAACACGATCAAGGAAAAGCTGCTGATGATCAAGGTCCTTTTGAGCTGGCGGACGCTGTGCTCGTCGTCAATTACAAAAAGGCACATGAGAAAGACCAGGACCGTTTTGAAGAAGAGGTTGAAACAGTCCATGAATGCGGCCATGCTGTCGGGCGCCTTAAAGGCCGTTATAAAGATCCACACACTGAACGCCAGCAGCAGTTTTAAGGAGCGCGATGTCTGAGCGGTGGGAACCCCGAGTTTTTCCGGATAGAGGAGCCACGAGACGAAACAGGTGGCTGCGAGAAGCCTGGGGAGCGCGAGAAGCAGGGGGTGTTCCGCCAGAATCTCCCAGGGCCGCATGAAGAGCATGAAGACGAAGAAACAAAGCGCGTTCGCCGGATGCATCAAGGCCAGGGTAAACCCGGCAGCCAGCGCCAAAGCAAGCAGCGGTGATACATTCAGGAGTGCCGTGCCGAAACCCAGGCTCAGAAGCACGAAGACGGTGGCAAGCATTCGGACCTGCAGCTTTGGATTACGGGAATAATAGCCGGGGACGCTGGCGCGCTCTACCTGCGTCATGATAGCCATGCTCAGGAACAAGCACAGACTGCCGATCGTCAGGTAGAGCGTGGAGCTCACAATCGATTCTCCAACGGAAAGACGCGGTTCCATGCCACCACGGGAAGTTCTCCCAGGAGGGGCACGCCCAGTTCTTCAGAGATGGCTACTGCCCGCAGCGAGGTGCGTTCGAAATATTCCCGCAGTGCTGCGATCGTGAGCGATATCACAAAACCCAAGGCGAGACCCCAGAGTGCCATCAGGCCTTTTTTAGGCCAGAGAGGAGCTTCTGGATATATCGGACGTTGGAAGGTGGCCAGATAGTCCCCTTCCTGCGCGCGATCAGCTTCCAGCGCGATGTTGAGGTAATTCAACTTTTTGGTCAGGTCGTTGTAGATATCCTTCATACCGTCCTGTGATGGGGAGCCCATCAGTTCATTGCCTTGACCGGACGTCGTGGAGGACTCACTGGGAGAGCCAGCCTGCCAACTGGATAAAAGTCTCTCCCTGTTTTTCAGTTCCAGAATAGCCGGATGCGCGTCGGTAAATTGCGTGGACAGCGCACGGATCTGGTTTCGCACACCTGCCAGCTCTTCCTTGACGATCTGTGGCCGTTCTGTAGCACGCGGATCAGGCGACGAACTCATATTAAATGTCAGAGATTCCAGTCTCATGCGAATGGCATCACGGATATTGACCAGACTATTTCGATGCGTCTGGGTAAGCGTCCGGACAACCTGGGCGTGGATATCGCGTGTGACGGCGAGCGTTATGTCGGGTTCGGCATAAACAAAACTGACATTAAACGTCGTTGCGTTCATATTGAAGACCTGAATGCGCGAGAGCAGCTCTTCGCGGGCGATGGCTTTTTCGGATCTCCCGCGGGCGGCATTGACCAGTCCTGCCCGAACGGCCAGGTCTCTTAGACGAAGACGCAGGGTGTGCAGGCTGAAGGCAGAGACTTTGCGCTGGGCTGGGAGCTTATAGATGCCGTATTTTTCCCCGAGGCTATCGATAAACTCCGGTGTCAGAGACTGGCGGATGAGCGATTCGCGTTGGGATCTCATTTCGCCAGGGTCGCTCACCTCCGGCATGAAATCGCGGATCAATGGATTTTGAAAGTACTTCGCATAGATCGTCAATGCGAATTGGCTTTTGTATTTCTTCGGCATCCCAAAGGACGCGGCGACGAAAAGAGCCAAGGTGACCGACGTGCCCGTGATGATGAGTTTCTTGTACCGAGAGATGAGGCCAAATACTTCTGCAGGATTGAGTGTGTTGGAAGTCGTGTTTTTCATCGGAGAAACTCCTCGTTGGAAACTACCCCGACCAGATGCAGTTCGGGGCTCTTCAGAACTTTTATAGACGCCTGCAGCGCCGGCGTATTGAGCAGTTTTGGACTCACGATTAAGACCGAAGCATCAGACAAGCTCGCCGTCAGATAAGGATCCAGGTTGTGTTTGTTTCTGGTGTTGAGCGCGACGGTATCCAGAAGGACAAGATTGTATTTCTGCGATCCTTCGACCATGACTTTGTTGATGAGAGAGTGATCGCTTTCCCTGGTCATCAGAACGCTTGTGGGCTCTTTTTCGAGAACGATCGTGTCCGTGGCATTCCGCTCACGGGCCATGCGGGCATCTACGGTCGGATGATGCACGCCGTTGTATTCCGGATGCCGGTTGGACAGAGAAAGAAAGTCGACTTGCGCCATCATGGGATCGAGACAGTCCCTCAGAACCAGCGAATTGGGATTGTGAGATGTGTCGGTATCGACCACCAGCACTCGGGAGCCGGTCGTCTCGGCATACGCCATAGCCATGGCCGCGCAAAAGAGCGTTTTGCCCTCTGCCGGAAAACAGCTGAGGACGCTGAGCGTGTGGAAGCGTTTCTTTTGCTGCATGGACATGAGGCTGTAGGCCAGCCGTCTGACCTCAGAGAAGTTCATGAGATGCTTCACTTGCTTGTAGGCTTGACGCGTTTCGGGGTACGTCGTTGATGGTTTGGTCATGGGGTTCACCTTCCGTCGTTGATGTTATTGGATCGGTTCAGCTCATAGATGATGGCTGCCGAACTCAAGATTGAAACAACCAAAGCCAGGATCGCGATCTTCCGATCGGCCTTGGTGCGCTGATCAGCATGCACAATGATGACGTCCCCTTCGACGGGCTGCGGTGCGCGCTGAAAATTATCCCAGGAAAATTCGTAGGAACGCTTTTTCCCGCCGGTTCGCCGGACGATTTCGATACGGTCCAGATCCGCATATTCCGTAAAGCCGTTCGCCTCGGCAAGCGTGTCCACAAAATCAGATCCGGGTCTGAGCATGTATTCCCCGGGCTTGCGGACAGCTCCCAGCATGTAGATCGGCGGACGCGAAACGGAAGACGATAGGCGTTCCCCGAAGGCGCCAGTGTAGTCCTTCTGGAGGAAAACGACTTCTCCTCCCAGCCATCCCAGGATCGGGGTTCGGCTTTCAATCTCGCTGTAGTACTCGTTCAGGTTCAGTACAAAAACCTTCGATCCCTTCTGGATGCGAGCATACTGCGGAGCCGGATCTTTTTCCGGGCCACCCGCCAGGGCAATCACTTGGTCCAAAGACGCTTTGGGCGCTACCAGATAACGGCCCGCGGTCTTTACCAACCCACGTACATCCACCCAATAGACCTGCTCTTTGACCCGAAGGTCGATGTCGACCGCGGATTTGAAGAACGGCCGGTACTGAGTCGCGAGCTTTTGTTTGAGTTGACTGACGGTCATGCCTGCTGTGTTGACCGTGGTGTCGTACGGTAAAGTGAGGTTTCCTTCAAAGTCCACGCGGAAGTCACCGTTGAGCTTACGATCCGACAACGAGGTTAAGATCAGCAGAAAGCCAGGTGCGACGACGGGATCATTGGTTTTCTCGCTATCCGTGCCCCACTGCTCAAGAACCTGTGGGCCTTTGGCTGCTTCTCTTTGCTTTTGTGTTCCGCGGTCGGTCCAGGTGTAATGGGGCCGGCCCGAACTGCAAGCGGTGAGGCTTGCCAGCAAGAGACATAAGAGACGTACATGGAGTGGCGTGCGACGTTGTTGATTATTCTGGTTCATTGAATTCCCCTGTTTTTGGTTTTGTGAATGAGCATCATGCGACCTGAAATGTTTCTGCATAGGATGCCGCCATCGAAGGAGCGTCCCAGGAATGTCGAAGAGAGGCTGCTCGGTGCCAGCGGTCTTCGAAAAATTCATTACCATCCGTTTTGATCCTGGCGAGTATCTCCCGAAGCCGTAGAGCGCCTTCGGCGGGTTTCTGTACATCAAAAAAATGCGCCCAAGGACTTAAAAAGCGGTGCCCTTCGATATCGCTCAGCAGCGTGGGCAAGCCTGATCCGGCTGCTTCCAGGGGCGCCAGCGGCATGCCTTCCAGGCGGGATCCGGAGATAAACAGATCTGAAGCTTCGATCCAGTCTTGCGGCCTGGCGGACGGTCCAACAATGATCACGCGTTCAGGATCGGGCAGATTTGAAATCTTCCGCTGCAGCGCGTTCCGATAACCCGGCTGCGTTTCTTGCCCAACAAAAAACAAACACAGTTCTGCGCGTGTTTCTTCCGGCAGCGCGCGCCAGACATCGAGCACTACTTCCTGTCCTTTACCGTCATGGAGCCTCGCAAGACATAGAATCCAGCGAAAGTCGTAAAGGGAAGGATGAAGATCGGCCATCAGCTGTTTGCGTAGCGGTTGCTGCACGTCGTAGGACCGAGACGCGGCAGACATACGCGAAAAGACCGCACCATTCTGTATGACTTGGATTCGGGAAGGTTTGATTCCCAACTCGACAAGGCCTGCTCTGACACCTGGAGAGACCGCGATGATTTTGTCTGGAAAGCGCAGAAAGAATCGGTAATAAAGCCGATATCTTGGGTTGTGCTGAATATCGAGCAGCGTGTGGAGTGTGACAAAGAGCCGGATGCGTCCAAGAGCAAGGAATTTGGCAAGGCATCCATAGATCAGTGGTCCGAGGTCATGGGCATGCACAATGCGTGTATCCTCAGAAAAGATGATACGCATCAGCTTGAAGACGCTGAGGAACGAAAAGCCTTTGCGTTTCTGCCACTGGAGCAGAGGAATCCTGGCTTTTTCAAATTGGTCTTTTAAGGAAGGACCATCGCTCGGATGATCGTAGGTCGCCACCAGCACCTGGAATCCTTTCCGTTCGTGCAGTTCTCTGGAGAGCGAATAGACCATGCGTTCCAGCCCTCCTAATCCCAAGGTCTGGGAGAGTTCCAGGACGTGTATTGTTGAAGGAGTCGTCGAACGTCGCCATAGGTAGATGGCGTAGAGCGTTCCAAAGTAAAAGATCGTGTAGCCGAGCCCTGCCACGAGGAACCACTGGCGATAATCCGTGAAAAGCGGACGGCAGAGAGCCGAGACTCCGGCAGCGATGGCCGTGATCCCCGCGTAAATCCCTATGTCTTTAAAGGGAAGGAACTTCGAATAAGGAAGTGCAAAGCTCCTGCGCTGGTGGTCCAGGGAATAAAGACGGATCACAACCTGCACGGTTAAGAAAGCTGCAAGCGCTCCCATGGCACCCCAATATCCTGCCGCCAGCCAGGTGGCGCCTATCGAAAGAGGCGCAAAAAGGAGCGCCGCACGCAGGATCCATTTACCGTCTCCCAGAGCACGGGCGGCCGCATCATAGGGCAGTGCAAAACAGAGGTAATAAAAAGCATAAACGCGCAGAAACGGTACCGCAGGCATGTAGCGATCGGTAAAGAGGATACGGATAATTGGATCCGAGAAAAGCATGAGTCCGATGGTCGCCGGCAGCAGGAAGCGGAAGAGTTCAGAAACGCCTGCGGAGAAGATCGCCGCGGCTTCCGGCTTGTCGTTTCGCGAAAAAGCTTCAGAGAGTTTCGGGATCATCACTCGATTAATGGACGTCTCAAGGATCAAGAGCGGCGGCACCGTCAAACAGCCGATCGCGTAAAAGGCGAAGGCTTCTTGCGTGAGGCGCATCGACAAAATCACTTGATCCATGTTCTGAAGCGCGACGGAGGCCAGGGTCGCCACGGATACTGGGAGCGCGTACCGGAGGACTTCTTTGGATTTCTCCCATGAAAAAAGTGGCTTGATCTCGTCGAATGCCTTCACCATCCATAGTCCTGCAACGATACGGATGACAGAGGAGAGGAGGTACATCCAAAGCACGGCAGCGACGCTGTGGTACCACCACGCGGCGGCCACCAGACAAACCCCACGAAAAATGCTCATCCCGGAGGCGTAGAGAGAGCCGGCCCAGATCTTTCCGCGCGCGATCACTAAGTCTTCCAAAAACATGGAGGTCAGCAGCAAAGG
>JANLWZ010000133.1:0-2817 GCA_031364865.1 Elusimicrobiota bacterium | reverse complement strand
GGTGATGAAAATGCTGACCATGGCCACCGCAGGCAGCGATGAGAAGGATGTGCCATTTACGGAGCCGTTGGATAAAGATTGGGTCAGCTTCTGCCATCATGTCCTGCGCGCTGTGGAATATGTGGACGAACATTTTGTGGGTACGGGCAATCTCTCTCCTGCGGGCAATTCCATCGGTAATTTTTTCAATCTTGGCATGAAGATGCTCTATGGTGCCTACGACGTTGAAACCAAGACGATCGATGCCAGGAAATACACGGCGGCGGTAGAGGATATGCTGCATATCCTGGGTGTCGAAGAACTGCATGTCGTCAACAGCAGTTATCAATCTGGACAGCTCTACGGCCTTCTCGAGGCCAGCGAGCTCTATATAGGCGATGACCATCGGGTGCTGGATCAAGACTTAGTGGCACATAAGGAATTTTTTATGGGAGAGAGCATCTTCATCCGGAGGGTGAATGGGGATATCCAACTGTCCTTCCGTGATGGCTATAAAGTGCGTATTCGGGAAGAATTTGGGGATGTGATCCGTGATCAGAGCAAAACCACCGTCGCGGTCATGCGCCATCACGACGAAGTCCAGGAGTTCATCGTGCCCAATGATGGCAAGCCGCTCGAGATTCCTGTGGGCGCCGCACGAACCATTCGCATTAAGGGAAGGCTTGTGTTCAGTCAGACGCACATCACGGAGCGCCCGCACTTTTCTCCGATCGTGGATGTCGGACTGGTGAACGGCGTGCGTCCTGCCGCCAATCCAGAATACCTTGAGCTCATCAATAACACTTCCGAACTCGTCATCTTTGGTCCTGGAAGTTTTGTAACAAGCCTCTTGCCGCAGCTGCTTTCTCCGGAAACCGTCCAGGCTCTCAGGAATCGCCGACTCCAGGGCGGGTCGACGCTGTGGGTCGTCAATCCCTATCGCGACAACGAAACCGTGGATGGTTCGTACCAGAGCATGGTTGCGCTGATCGAACAAGTCGCCGGCTGCAGGTTTGAAGAGATTTTCAGCCATGTGGTTGCCAATGATATGGTCGAAGTGGCCCGCCGCGCTGTGGAAGAAGGCCCCGCCAATGGTGAGGTGGTGAGCGGCATGTTTGACAGCATGAATGAGATGTCCGCGAAATTAGCGGAGAAGGGACGCGATGCCTCGGGGGACACCTTATTCTCCCAGTGGGCGAAGTACTCACGGGGCGCCATGGGTTCTTCGGGAGATGAAGTCGAGCAATTGAAGAAATTAATTCGTGTGGGCGGCATTCCTAAAACCTTGCAATTTGACGACGTGAAATGGCTTAAAAGTGAAATGGAGGCGCGTAAGGTCAACGTGGTGCTGAAGCCGATGCTGGCTTGGTCTCAGCGCGAGGTTCGCACGTCAAGCGCCGCCGAGCAAGAAAAGTCAGTGGGGTTTGATCGCGGACTGTTGGGAGAAGCGTTGGATGAAATTCTATTGCTTGCGGCTGAAAAGGGCGACATCTATCAAAAACTTAAGCCTCTCTTTAACAAGAACACGTACGCTCTCAATGCTGAGATCAGGCGGATGATGGCGCTCTTCCCGACGCTCACACTGAACGAAGTCCTGGAACGAATGTCGGCTTGGTGGATTCATGGTCAATGGAATCCGCACACACCCTTGCTGTCTGCGGAAGGCGTCCCATCTCTTGTTTGGCCGCGCGTGATCATCAGCAACGTGGCTTTCACGCTTTTGTGGAAAGAATCGGCATCGGAGATGGGTTCCGTGGATCCTAAGCTCTCCACCGCCCTCACCCATTATTTACGTGCCAGAGGAGCTTTGGTGCTTTGGAGCGGCCTCAGCGGAGACAGCATGCACGAAAAAATTGTTAAAACCATTCCTGAAAATCTGAGAGAGCGCGTCCTCCTGGCAGCGAGCGGCGGAGCTGTCATTTATGGCTACACATCTAAAGGTGAATTTAAGAAAGCACCCGTGTACTCGGCGGAGAATCTGACGTCGCATCAGCGCGCTCTTTGGTATGCGATCGTCAAGCGTGTGCAAAAAGAGTTTGACCTCGACAGGCCTCTCAACAGTCCAAGCGGCAAGGTGTTAGACCCCTCCGTGGCCGTCGAAGAGCGCGAGGCGGAGATCTCCATCGAAGCCGATGGCCGGGTCAATTTGCCCACCCACGCGGTCAGCGCGCTGAACCGGAAACTTGCCGCACGCGGCCTCAGCAAATACCGCATCCAGCGGCGTGACGGCTATTACGATATCCGGCATTCCGTCGTGGAGCGCCTCCAGGACCTCTTCGCCGAAGAAGCGGATCTTCCGAAGTCGATAGTGCCTTTGCTGCGCGGCCAAGGCGCTGTCACTATGGGTATCATGAGTTCGGCCGAGGCGTATGAGATCTTATGGAAAAATAATATTTTGCAGGGTCTCGTTGGCTCAGTGCCGCTGCAGCCTGACCAGGTGCTGCTCATGGGGAGACGAAAAGAAGAATTGGGACCGCGCGCCGCCGACTCGGAAGCCATCATTTTCAACCTGTTCCAATCTCCGGAGCATTGGTCGCCAGGCATTAAGTTGTACAAGGGCGCTCCGGGGCCGCAAGGCGTCACGGACTTCCTCACCCGTTTGGTCGACTCTAAGCGGCGCCCTAAGACAGCCATTCAGAGGCGTTTGCAATCCGCTGCTTGAACGGCACATGCTACCTCGTCGTTTTGGGACCCAGGTACTGTATGGGACCTTCGGAACGAAATTATTAGCCTTAGGATGTATAGGTTAAAAATGGGGTTTCTGTCATATTGATGTCGGAGGGGAAAGATGTATATATCACTACTTAATAGGAGACGCATTATGAAGACTGGATATAA